>DATJUT010000095.1 GCA_035502185.1 Gemmatimonadales bacterium | reverse complement strand
GGCGGGGACTCTCGGCCGTCGTGGACATCCAGGGGTTCAACTACTTCGTGGGCGACATCGACGCGTACCACCGCGACCACCCGCACCAGCCCGAGATGGGCACGGAGACCGCGAGCACCGTCTCGACGCGCGGCATCTACGCCAACGACACGGTGCGGGGCTACGTCAGCGCGTACGACGTGAATTTCCCGCGCTGGGCCTCGACGGCCGAGCGCTGGTGGTCGTACTACGACGCCCGGCCGTTCCTGGCCGGGGGCTTCGCGTGGACGGGATTCGACTACCGCGGCGAGCCGACGCCCTACCAGTGGCCCTGCATCAACTCGCACTTCGGCATCCTGGACACCTGCGGCTTCCCCAAGGACAACTACTACTACTATCAGGCGTGGTGGGGTGACTCGCCGGTGCTCCACCTCTTCCCGCACTGGAACTGGGCCGGGAAGGAAGGCCAGGAGATCGAGGTCTGGGTGCACAGCAACCTGGAGCGCGTGGAGCTGTTCCTCAACGGCACGAGTTTGGGAGCGCAGGACGTCAGGTGCGACACGCACCTGATGTGGAAGGTGCCGTACGCACCCGGCTCGCTCGAGGCGCGCGGTTCCAGGGGCGGGCAGGTGGTGCTGACCGCGAAGCGCGAGACGACCGGCGCGCCGGCGCGACTGCTGCTGGCCGCGGACCGCGAGGCCGTCGCGGCGGACGGCGAGGACGCGGCCGTGGTCGCGGTGACGGTGGTGGACGCGCAGGGCCGCGAGGTCCCCGTGGCGGATGCCCTGGTGACCTTCCAGGTCTCCGGCCCCGCGCGCCTGATCGGCGTCGGCAACGGCGATCCCAGCAGCCACGAGAGCGACAAGGACGCCTCGCGCCGCGCGTTCAACGGGCGGTGCGTGGCCATCGTGCAGGCGACGAAGCAGACGGGCGAGATCCGGGTGGAAGGCACGGCCCCGGGCCTCGCGCCCGGCGTCGCCATGATCCAGGCGGCGGGGTCCGCCCGGCCGGCCGTGCCGTGAAGCCGGACGCGCGGCGGCCTCGCCGCGCGCCGGCCGCGCAGAGAGGCTCGCGATGAAGCTGCTGCTGGCGGCGGCGCTGTGCGCCGCCACCGCGACGGCGGCCGCCGGTCAGCTTGCGCCGTCCACCGCCGTCCCGCTCCCCGCGCCCCGACGTGCGGGCCCGATGTCCCTCGAGGCGGCGCTGTGGGCCCGCCAGTCGGTACGCGCCCTGGCACGGGACTCGGCGGTGGCCCTCGCCGACGCCGGCCAGCTGCTGTGGGCCGGCCAGGGCGTGAACCGGCCGGCCAACGGCCACCGCACGGCGCCCTCGGCCGGCGCCACCTACCCGCTGGAGCTGTTCCTGGTGGCGTCGCGGGTGGCGGGGCTCGCGCCGGGCGTCTACCACTACCGGCCGGCGACCCACGACCTCGAACCGGTGGCGAGCGGCGACCGCCTCAAGGACCTGGTCGACGCGGCGGTCCACCAGGCGTGGGTGAGCGACGCGGCGGGAGTGATCGTGTTCGCGGCCGTCCCCGAGCGCGCCGCGCGGTTCGGCCCGCGAGCCGACCGCTTCGTGCCGATGGACGTCGGCTTCGCCGGGGAGAACGTCTACCTGCAGGCGGCGGCGCTGGGTCTCGCGACCACCTTCGCCGGCTCGGTGCAGGATACGGCCGCGGTGCGCGTGCTCGGGCTGCCCGCCGAGGCGCATCCGCTCGGCATCATGCCGTTCGGGCGGCCGCGGTAGCGCCCGGCCGCGTTGACGGCGCGGGGGGCGCGGCGGTAACTCTCGGCCATGACGCGCCCCCCACGCAGCAGCGCGCGATGAAGGTCCTCCTCGTCTATCCGGAGTTCCCCGACACCTACTGGAGCTTCAGGCACGCACTGCGGTTCGTGCGCAAGCAGTCGTCCATTCCGCCGCTGGGTCTCGTGACGGTGGCGGCGATGCTGCCCGACGCGTGGAGCCTGCGGCTGGTGGACGCCAACGTCCAGCCGCTGCGCGACGAAGACCTCGCGTGGTGCGACACGGTGTTTGTCAGCGCGATGGCGGTGCAGCGGCCGTCGGTCGACCGGATTTTCGCTCGCTGCCGTGCGGCGGGCCGGCCGGTGGTCGCGGGGGGCCCCCTGTTCACCGCGCAGCCCGAGCAGTTCGATGCGGCGTCCCACCTGGTCCTGAACGAAGCCGAAATCACCCTGCCGGCGTTCCTCGAGGACCTGGCGGCCGGTCGCGCACAGCCGGTGTACCGGGCGGCCGACTTCGCCGACCTCGGGCGGACGCCCGTTCCGCGGTGGGACCTGGTGCGCCTGGGCCGTTACCAGACCATGCCGGTGCAGTACTCGCGTGGCTGTCCGTTCGACTGCGAGTTCTGCGACGTCACGGCGCAGCTCGGGCACCGGCCGCGGACCAAGCGGCCGGACCAGGTCATCGCCGAGCTGGACCGGCTCTACGAGCTGGGCTGGCGCGGCGGCGTGTTCTTCGTGGACGACAACCTCATCGGCAACAAGCGCGCGCTGAAGACCGAGCTGCTGCCGGCGCTCATCGAGTGGCGACGGGGGCGGCGGGGCATGTCGTTCGGCACCCAGGCGTCCATCAACCTCGCCGACGACCCGGCGCTGGTGGAGCTGATGACCCGGGCCGGGTTCGACACCGTGTTCGTCGGGATCGAGACCCCGAGCGAGGGCGGCCTGGCCGAGTGCAGCAAGAAGCAGAACCTGAACCGCGACCTCGTCGCGGACACCCGGCGTCTCCAGCGCGCGGGTCTCCAGGTGCAGGGGGGCTTCATCCTGGGCTTCGACAGCGACACGCCGTCGGCCCCCCAGCGGCTGGTGGAGTTCATTCAGAAGAGCGGCATCGTGATGGCGATGGTGGGGCTGCTGCAGGCGCTGCCGGGCACGCGGCTGCACGAGCGGATGCGGCGGGCCGGCCGCCTGGTGCGTGGGGGCTCGGGCGACAACGTGGACGGGACGACGAACATCGTCCCGCTCGGCGGAGGGGTCGCGCTGCGCCAGGCGTACCGCGACCTGCTGGGGCGCCTCTATGCCCCGAAGGAATACTACCGGCGGGTCCGGACGCTGCTCAGCGAGTATCGACCGCCCAAGCTCAAGGCCCGGCTCGATCCCGGATTCCTGCGGCAGCAGGCGCTGGCGTTCGCGCGGTCGATCGTGCGCCTCGGCATCGTCGGGCGGGAGCGGGTCGAGTACTGGAAGCTCATCGCCTGGACGCTGGTGCGCCGGCCCAAGCTGCTGCCGATGGCGGTGACGCTCGCCATCTACGGGTACCATTTCCGCATGATCACCGAGCGGCACGTCGGCTAGGTGCGGCTGCGGCCGCTCGGGGCGCGCCGCCCGCCGCCCGCCCCGGCGTCTGCCGCCGATTCAACGCTCGGTCGTGCCCCGCAGGATGCCGGACCGGATGCGCGCGGCCTTGGCCGACGCCCCGGCGTCGTAGGTCATCGCCGAGTTCGTCCACGTCTCCAGCCTGACCGGCACGTCGAGCGCCGTCTCGCGCCCGCCGCGGCGGATCACCACCGGCACGGTGGGCTTGTCGCTGTCGGTCCACTGGCGCCGGAACTCCTCGAACGACGGGTCCTTGCGCACGTCCACGCCGCCCACGGTGACGATGGTGTCGCCGACCTGTCCACCGCCGGCGGCGTAGGCGCTTCCGGGCACCACGGCCGTCACCCGCAGGCCGCCGCTGTCTCCCGCCGTGGAGATGCCGATGCGCGGCGCGCGGTAGCTCCGCGCCGCGAAGTGGATTCCCGCCAGTGACAGCACCGAGTCGTAGGGCAGGGAGTCGCGGCCGTCCACGTAGCGGCGGTAGAAGTCCGCGAACGAGCGCCCGCCGGCGGCGCGCCCCACCGCCGACCAGAACTCCGCGTTGGTGAAGCCGCGGCCCTTGAGGTACGCGTCCCGGTACAGCCCGCGCATCACGTCGTCGAGCGACGCGCGGTCGTCGGTCGCGTCGCGGATCAGCACGTCGAGCAGCAGCCCGATCGTCGCGCCCTTGTCGTAGTACACGTAGGCCGTGCCGTCGGTGGGCTGGATCCAGGTCGACAGCGAGGCGTCCTCGACCGACACGGGCGGCGTGCCGAGGACGGTCTGGATGTGGCCGTAGAGGTCCTGCAGGAACGCCGCGGAGTCGACGTCGCCGCCGCGCACCTGGGCGAGGTCGGCGTAGTAGCTGGTGAACCCCTCGCTGACCCACAGCAGGGTCGTCGGCTGCGGGGCGTCGTAGCGATAGGGCACCATCTCGGCCGGCCGCAGGCGCTTCACGTTCCAGGCGTGGAACATCTCGTGCGCGACGATGCTGGTGAGGACCGGCGTCCCGATCAGCCGCGGCGTGTAGATGCCGACGTCCGAGCTCTGGTGCTCGAGCGCGCTGCCGCCGGGATAGTCGTCGTCGAAGATCATGAACACCGTGTAGTCGTCCCAGGGCGTGACGCCGAACACCGCGCTCGAGGCCGGGATGGTGCTCCGGAGGCCGCGCCACAGTCGCGCCCGGGGCTCGCCGGCGAGGCGGCCGGCCGGGTAGCTCGCGAGGCGCGTCCACTTCCCGGCGATCAGCTCGCTGTCCACGTCGAAGCGGCCGATGAACAGCGGCATGTCCACCAGGTCGTGGTACGTCCCCTCCCGGAAGGTGAGCGCCGGGCCGGCGCCGTGCATCCCGGTCGCGACCCGCCATCCCGGCTCCGTCCTGACCGCGACCGTCGCCGGCCCTTCGAGACTCCGGCCGCGGGCGTAGGGCAGCAGGTTGGTCCCGTCCACGAGCGCGAAGTCGGGCCGCGCCCAGGTGGACGCGTCGTCCAGCGTGTCGGCGGCGTAGTCGAACGCGACGCGCACCGCCCCGGCCCGCAGCGGCCGCACCCGCCAGGTGGTGTAGTCCCACTCGTCCCATCGGAGGGGCCGGCCGTCCTGCACGGCGCCGAACCCCCGGACCCGGCGCGCGAAGTTCAGGACGGTGTAGTGACCGGGGGCCCACACCGGGAGGGCGAGCAGCACCGGCGCCGTGCCCGCGACCTCGAAGGTCATCTCCACGTGAACCTGCCGTTTCGCGGCGGCCGCGCTGTCGAACGTCAGCTCGTAGCGGACCTCGCGGATCGGGGCCGACAGCGAGGAATCGGCGAGCGCCGCCCGCGGGGGCTCCGCGGCGGCGAGGCGCGAGGCGAGCAGTGCGAAGCACAGGACCAGCGGACGGCGCATCGGTGGCTCCCGGTGGCTCGAGGTGGTTCGGGTCGTGGCGCGGCTATCGTGAGACACGCAGCCGGGCCCGGGGGTTGGCGGCGGCCGCCGCGTGCCGCCGCGGCCGCCTATCCGCGGCCCGCCGGTCGTGGCTTGACCCTCCGGGGCCCGCTCTGCTATCCGTTGGGAGCGCAGGCCTGCTGCACTCCGCGGTGCCTGCTTCGACGTGAGGGAGTCCGCCGTGGACCGCACGACCCGGATCATGCTGCTCGCCATCGCGCTCCACGCGCTCGCGGCCCCGCGCCCGCTCCGCTCGCAGGAACCGGGTCCGCGGGGCACCGCCACCGTGCGCGGGGTGGTGCTGGCCGGTCCGGGCGAGCCGGTGCCGTACGCGGTCGTCGCGATGCCGCCGCGGTTCACGCAGCGGTTCACGGACGAGACGGGCGCGTTCGCCTTCACCCGGATCCCGGCCGGGACCTACCGGCTGCAGGCCCGCCAGGTCGGCTTCAAGCCGGTGGACACGACGGTGGTCGTGGCGGCGAACCAGACCGTGGCGGTCACGGTGACCATCGAGCGGCTGACCGTGCGGCTCGAGGAGATCACCGTCGTCGCGACCCGCGGCTGTACCCAGCCGGGCCCCCCGGACGCCGGCACGCCGGAGCTGGCGGCGCTGTTCGACCAGATCGGGCAGTTCGCCCGGCAGTACAAGCTGCTCGCCACGACGTACCAGTTCCGCTACCGGATGATCCGCACCTTCTCCGACCTCAACGAGGTCGGCAACGTGGAGTGGACGCGGCGCGACACCGCGGAGTACGTGAGCAGCGCCATCGCGCAGTACCGGCCCGGTGACGTGGTGGGCGCGACGGACATGCCCGACGGCACGATCGACCCCGCGGTCCGCCTCCCCACCATCACCGACATCGCCGACAGCGTGTTCCAGGCGAACCACTGCTTCTCGTTCACCGGCAGGGTGGCGGTCGGGGACACCGAGCTGGTGCGGTTCCATTTCCGCCCGCCCGACTCGCTGCAGGCGCCCGACCTGGCGGGCGACGTGGACATGGACCCGCGCTCCTACCAGGTGCGACGCATCACCGTCAGCCTCACCCACCCCGAGCGCGCCTGGGACAAGATGCGCTCGGCGACCTCCACCATCACGTTCGCCGAGCTGCTGCCGAACGTCGTCGTCCAGCGCAGCGTCGCGAGCATGCAGGTGCTGGCCAAGCCGGCCCTGCTCATGGCCGGCGCCCACTACGTCGCCCGGTTCGCCGAGGACCAGCTGCTCCTCGACACCCACTTCCTCCGGCCGCTGCCGGGTAGCCAGGACCCGGGCCCCTAGGCGGGCGGCCGCCGCCGCGGCGCGCGGCTACTCGCCCTCGCGGGCGGCGGCGAGCGCGGTGATCGCGTCCGCCACCGCCTGTTTCGCGTCCGCGCGGCTCAGGCCGTCCACCGCGCTCCTGAGGCGCGCCAGCGCGAGCGGCCGCGGCATCCCGAAGCGGAACGCCTGGAGTGCCCGGTCGCGCACGGAGCGCCGACCGTCGTCGAGCCGCCGGGCGAGCAGGTCGAGCGCGCGCTGGCTGCCGCGGGCGCCGAGGTGGGCCAGGACGAAGGCCGGGTACTGGCTCACCGCGAACAGGCTGTCGACCACGCCGACGAACGAGGTGTCGTCGTGGACGGCGATGGCGCGGAAGGCCGCGCTGCGGATGACGTCCTGGTACGACGAGTCGCCGAGCGCGGCCCGGACGACCGCCCCGGCGTCGGCGGAGTCCGCCTGCGTCAGCGCGCTCACCGCGGCGGCGCGGACCTGGTAGCTGGAGTCGTGCGCGAAGGCGGCCCGCGCCAGGGCGACGGCCCGCGACCCGCCCAGCTCGCCCAGTGCCTCCACCGCGGCCGCCCGGACGGCGGCCGACGTGTCCGCGCCCGCCGTCTCCAGCGCCGGCAGCGCGGCCGCGGCGGGGAAGTGCGCGAGCGCAGCGGCGGCGCTGCGCCGGACGAGGTAGTAGTCGGCGCGGGTCGCGGCCGTGGCCAGCGCGGCGGCGGCCGCGGTGTCGGACGGGCGCCCCGCCAGCTGCTCGATCGCCCACTCCCGGTCCCACAGGTCGGGGTCCTGCGCCAGCTGGGTCGCGAGCCAGGCCGTCGGCTGCTCGAAGTGCAGGCTCTTGAGGACCGCATTCCCGTCGTCGAAGACCACCATCGTGGGCGGGCTCGCGACGTTCGCGACGGTGTCCGTCTGCTCCCGCGCCCGCAGCACGATCCGCTGCGTCACGTCGCCCTGCGCCGTCCCGACCCGCACCACCAGGGGCATCCGGAAGACGGCCGGCACGGTGAACCTGAGGCCGGTGCTGTCCGGCTTGAGCGAGTCCTGCTGCGTCTGCCGGATCGTCAGCGTGAGAGCCCGGCGCGCGGAGTCGTAGGCGGCCGCCACGTCGAGCTGCGGGTAGCCGGCCTGGTACATCCACTCCGCCCAGAACCAGTCGAGGTTCTCGCCCGTCGCCTGGAGCACGGCCTGCCGCAGGTCGTCGGTCGTGGCCGTGCCGAGCGCGTGGCGGGCGAGGTACGCGTGGATCGAGGCCCAGAAGCGCTCCGGTCCGAGGTAGTGCTTCAGCATCTCCAGGACCAGCGCGCCCTTGGGGTAGATGTTGTTCGAGCCGAGCGAGGCCAGCGGCATCGGGCGCCGGCGGTCGATCCCCAGGTACGACTCGTACTCGTTCGCGTAGTAATCCTGCTCGGCCAGCGGGCCCAGCTTCTGGCCCCAGTACTGCCCGGGCATGAACTCCGCGAAGCCCTCGTTGAGCCACATGTTGGCCCAGTTCACGGTGGTGACGTAGTCGCCGAACCACTGATGGGCCAGCTCGTGCGGGATGAGGTCGTGCTGGTACCATGGCCGGTCCTGGTAGGCGCGCGCGTCGGGCAGCCAGTCCACCAGCGTCGTGGCGCTGACGTTCTCCATCCCGCCGAAGAAGTCGGCCACGGTGGTCTGCGCGTACTTGTCCCACGGATAGCGCACGCCGGTGAGCCGCGAATAGGTGCCGATCATGTCGGGAGTGACGTGGAACAGCGGCCACGCCAGGCTGCTGTCCTCGCGGTAGACGTAGTAGTCGACCGGGATGCCCTGCCAGGCGTCGTGGATCTTCACCAGCGGCGCCACGATCAGCGACACGAGGTAGGTGGCGGACGGCGCGTCCTGCCGCCACGTCATGGTGCGCTGTCCGCCCTTCACCACGTTGGACACCAGGCGTCCGTTGGAGACGGCGACGTCCGCCTCGGGCACGGTCGCCACCAGCTCCCAGCTCATCTTGTCGCTCGGGAAGTCGAACGTGGGGAACCAGTCGTGGTTGTTGTGGTCCTCGCCCTGGCTCCAGATCTGTCGCGGGCGGTGGGGCTGCCCGTCGCTGGTGATGAAGGTCAGGCCGTTGCCGTCCTTGACGCGTCCATGGTAGGCGACGGTGAACGTCAGGGTGTCGCCGAAGGCGAGCGGGCGCGCCGGGTACACCACCAGCGTGTCGCGGCTGCGGGCGCTGCGGAGGGCCGCACCGTCCCGGGCGGTCACCGCCGTGTTGACCAGCAGTGCGCCCTCGTCGAGCACTATGGAGTCGAGGCCGGGCCGGAGCGCGACCAGGGTCGTGACCACGGTGCCCTCGAAGGACAGCGAATCCCAGTCGAAGCCGGAGACGGCGATGCGCTGGTGCACCAGGTCGTAGTCGTGCGAGCGCGTGTAGTGGTCGTTGGCCATCAGCTCGGCGTTCGACTGCGCGAGCGCCGGGCCGGCGGCCGCGGCGAGGAGGAACGCAACCAGCGTGACCCGCATCGGAGAATCCTCGTGAGGCGAATGGCAAGGGCAACGCGGCGGGTCGGCGACCCGCGGCATCGGACGGCGTGTCGAGCGGATAGTACGCCGCTGGGCGCGCGATTGTTTCGGCCCGCCGGCGGCGCGGGGAAGGCCCGCGCCGCCGACGGAGGGACACCGCTGCCGGGCCCCTCAGGACCAGCAGCGCATCACGTCGTGTCGGAGCAGCACATGGTGCAGTCGCAGGGGACGCATACCTTGCGAAGGGCAGCGCTGAACGGCAGGGGGTCGCCGGGCGGGTCGGGCGGGCCCGCGTCCTGCAGCCGCCCGACCGCGAGCACCTGGCAGAACGCTGCTTCCGGCCCATAGTGCGCCAAGGTCACCGGCGCCACCTTCATCCGCGCAGCGCCCGAAACCGGCACGAACACCGCTCGGAAGCCGCCGGCGACGCTATCCACCCAGATATACGCGACTCCGGGCGCCGACCCGCCCGCCCCCTCCACCGTGACCCGGGCCAGAATCCGGCCGCGGACGAGGTCCGCGTGGCTGATCGCCGCCGCGCCGATCTCGGGGGCCAACTCGGCATATGGCCCGACGACCAGACGCTCGCCCTGCGCGACGACGAGGTAGCGACGGTCCACACCCGGCGCCGTGGTGTCGAAGGACAGGCCGTGTGCGTACGCCAGCAAGGCGGCGTGCGACGAGGAGTCAACCGGCAAGGCGAGCGCCGGAGCCGGCGTGGGCCGCGGCCCGGCGACCGCTCGGCCAGGTGGCGGCGCCGTCCGGTTGCACCCGACGGCGAGCAGTGCGACGCCCAGCGCCGCGAACCATGGCACTGCCAGCGGGCGCCGTTCCAGCCTCGAGAGTCGCATACGCACCTCCTCTGGTGAGAGACGTGATGCAGGGCCTGCCGGGCCTACGGCGCGGACAGGCCGTGCATCGTCGAACGCAGGTCAGGGTCGGCGCCGCGCCACAGTGCGCTCGCCGCCGCCGCCCAGCGCCGGGCGACGTCCGGTTGGTGCCGCCGCATTCCCAGGTGCGCGCGCAGGACCATCGCCTGGGCGAGCGCGCCGGCGAGCCTCGGCTCGGCGATCAGGGACGTCTGCGCCGAGGCCAGGTTGTCGAGCAGGCGGTCGAGGAGCCACTCCGCCGCCGCCGTGTCGCGCACCACGAGGAACAGCTGGGCCTCCGGGTACACGGGCACGGGGAGAAGATCGCCGGGACTCATGCCTGCCTGGGTCCGGCGGGCGGCCGCGAGCCGCGCGCGCGCGGCCGCCGTGTCGCCGCGGGCCAGCAGCAGCGCGACATCGTAGAGGAAGTAGCCGGGCCACCCGACCCAACTCGTGTCCCAGGCCGCGCCGAGCGCCGGGAGCGGCGTCAGCTGATTGACGAGCGCCGCCCGCACGGTCGATCGCTGAGCCGGGTCCACCCAGCTCCGCAGCAACGAATCCACCCGCCCCCCCAGAGCCCGCACGCTGTCGGTCGGTGCCCCCAGGGCCACGAACCCCATCAGCCGGAGGGCGGCCCGCTTCACGGGCAACGCCAGGGTCAGCAGACCGAAGGTGGTGTCGGCAGCCATCCGCTCGAGCAGATCGGCGGCGCGAGCGGGGCGTCCCAGGAGCGCGGCGGTGCAGGCGAGCTGTCGCGCAATCTCCGGCGAGGGATCACTCGCGGTCGTGAGCAGCGAGTCCGCCACCCGTGCGGCCACGTCGAACTCGCCCAGCTTGAGCTGCAGGCGCACGTCGCCGACGGCCAACGCCACGCGCTCCTCCGGGTCCCGTTCAAGTCGCATGGCCTCCCTGATCTGGTCCAGCGCCGTCGGCCGGCCGCTGCCATCGTCCGCGAGAGACCCCTCCATCTCCAGGGTCTTGGCGAGTGCCGCGTGAGCCGGGGCACTTCGGGGGAATGCGGCGATCCACTTCGCCACCAGGCCGTGCAGCAGCTCGGCTCCCCGGGCGGCAGCGGCAGCATTCGTCGCCGGCAGGGGAGGGAAGGTCCTGCCGACGGGATACGGGACGAGCACCAGCGTGTCGTGGTCCAGGGCCGGGTACGCCACGAAACTCCCCGTGTCCGGCGGCACGGCCTCGCCCGGGCGCCAGCTGAGGCGCTCGGCCATGACGACCTGCGAGAGCCGGTTGTAGGTCTCCGCCCCGAAGGCTGCGTAGAGCGCCGGCGCGAGATCGAGGGCCCGCTGGTACGCCGTGACCGCGCCCTGGTAGCCCGCGCGGAAGCGCCAGCCGGTCGGGCTGGCGGCGTAGCGTACCACCGCATGGTCGCGCCGCTGGCACTCTCCCAGCCCGAACCACGCGATCACGTCGAGGGAGTCGCGGCTCAGCGCCTCCCGGTAGCGCGCGCATGCCTCGGGGAAGCGCCCCTCTGCCAGGGCGAGCAGGGCGAACGCGAGAACGCTGTCCCGCGACGTGGGGAGGCTGTGCGCGTTCACGACGGCGCTCCGCGCCGACCCGCGCCACGCGTCCAGCGGCTCGCCGGCCAGGGCACTGGTCTGGGCCAGCCAGAGCTGCGCGGCCGCCGCCTGCGGATTCGCTCCGACGGCCCGACGGAACGCCGCCTGGGCGCCGGACAGGTCCCACCGCGCCAGGGCGCGCTGGCCAGACGCGAACGCGCTGCCGGGAAACGCCAGTCGCCCGACCACGGCGACGGCCGCCACGACCGCGAGCGCCGCCACGACGACGGACCGGCGCCGCCACCAGGCACGGCCGGCCTCCGCGGCCGGTGCCTCCAGCGCCACGGCAAAGTCGGTCGCCGTGGCGAACCGATCGGCCGGCGCCTTCTCGAGCGAGCGCGCCACTGCCCGCGCCACGGCCGCGGGCACGTTCGGCCGCAGGACCGTCAGCGACGGGGGCGTGTCGTGGAGGTGCCGCGCGAGCACCGCCTGCGGCGTAGGCGAGCTGAACGGAGGCTCACCCGCCAGCAGCTCGTAGAGCACGCAGCCGAGGCTGTAGATGTCGCTGCGCCCGTCCACCGCGCCCCCGCCGGACGCCTGCTCGGGGCTGATGTAGGTCGGCGTGCCCAGTGCCAGGCCGGCGGCGGTCATTCGCTCGCCGCCAGCCGCCCTGAGAGCCAGGGCGATGCCGAAGTCCGCGACGATCGCCTCGCCGCCTTCGAGGAGGATGTTCTCCGGCTTGACGTCGCGGTGGACGATCCCGCGCGCGTGGGCGTAGGCCAGAGCGCCCGCCACCTGGCGCACGATGGCGAGCGCCTCCGGTACCGTGAGCTGCCGCTCGCGCAGCAGCCGCTCGCGCAGCGACTCTCCCTCCACGTAGGGCGCGACGTAGTAGAGGAGGCCGCCGGCTTCTCCCGAATCGAACAGCGGGAGGATGTGTGGGTGGTGAAGCTGGGCCGCGACCCGGATCTCCTGGACGAAGCGCTCGGTGCCGAGCCCCGCGCCGATCTCCGGCCGGAGGACCTTGATGGCGACCCGGCGGTCGTGCTTGGCGTCGTGCGCCAGGTAGACGACCGCCATGCCGCCCGCGCCGAGCTCCCCCTCGATGGCGTAATGGCCCGCGAGGGCGTCGCGGAATGGCTTGGGCGGCTCGTTCATCTGGAGGTAGGTGAGAACGTCGCTAACATAGGGGCCGCGCCCGCGGCCCGGTAGGGTCGCGGCCGTGTGCCCCGCGGAAGGTCAGCCCGTCGGACCCTACGGCAGCAGCTCGATGGCGGACGCGACAACGACGCCGCCGGCGTCCGGCGGGCCCGAGAACTCCAACCGCGTGGGGTAGTCGAAGACGGGATCGAACAGCGCCGTTACGAGCGTGCCGCCTGCCCGCGCCGCGATCGCCTCGGCGAACAACGCGTCGATGGTCGGCAGGGTGGCCGGCACTACGGGCACGGAGTCGTTCGTGGCGACGAATTGAGCGGATCGGACCGTGTCACCGAGGACCACCAGGCGCATCGCCCGACCGTCCAGGGCATTGAAGAACCCGGTAGTCTGGTACCGATACGCATACCGGGTGAGATGGTGTGCCGCCCACGCGGCTTGCGCCCGCTGGAGGTCGGCGAGCGTGGGAGCGGTCGGGCCGCCCTGACAACCGGCCAGGCCTGCGACGAGCCCGATGAGCAGCAGCCGCGCGCTGGGGGTCACGGGGCCTCCGTCAGGCATCGGGGACATCGGGTCCTGAGTTCAGGATCCGGAAGGCAGCCTCGGCGTCCTCCGGGCTGGGCGCCGTGACAGTGGCGCGGACCAGCCGGTCGCGAGTGCCGAGTGCAGGAGCGGAGGGCGGGGGACTCGAACCCCCAAGGGCTTGCGCCCGGCGGTTTTCAAGACCGCTGCCTTGCCAGTTAGGTCTAGCCCTCCGAACTGCCTAAGCTATGACGGCGCCTGCGCTTCGCACAATGCCGCCGGGTCCTCGACGACGCCCCCGAAACAGCGGGGCCCCGCCGAACCGACGGGGCCCCGCCGAACCTCCGACGACACCGTGCGATTACTTGCCCTGATGCGCCGCGTTCCAGTTCATGGCCGCATTCAACTGGCGGATCGCCGTCCGGCACGCCGTCATCGCCGCGGCCTTGTGCCCGCCGAAGGTGTCCGGCGCGTTGCTCATGAAGTCCAGGGCGTCCTGGATCGCGGTGATGGCCGCCTGGAGCCGCGGGTACCCCTGCGCGTCCGCCGCGACCGCGTGCTGTGGGGTGATCAGACCGACCGCCATCGCGAGGGGGATCGATGCGAGCGCCCTGCTTGCGTCTCTGCGGTTCATCATCGCCTCCGGTGTGGTGGAAGAAGGCCCGGCTCACAGGTAGCCCTGGGCCGAAAGCGAAAAACAGCCCATATTGTACGTCTGAATTCCCAACACGTTAACAGCATTCCGCGGCCAACGCCATTCGGCAGGAGCAGGAGATGTTCACCGTCCTCGTCGCCCTCGTGGCCGCCGGCGCCCTCGGCCCGATCCAGCCCGACTCGCTGATCCTCGGCTTCCCTGCGCACGCGCGCATCGCCGACGACAGCGCCCATCAGCAGCTGGTCATCACGCTCGGCCCCGTCGTCCTGCCCGCGCACACGGAACACCACATGGTCGAGCAGCTCGGCGTGCAGTCGGTCGCGCTGCCGCGCGGCGGCTGGCTGCAGGGCTACGACGTGGACATCGTGGACTCCGGCGGGCGCCTGCTGCCGCGAGCCCTGATTCACCACGTGGAGCTGATCGAGTTGGACCGGCGCGCGCTCCTGGACGGCCAGGTCCAGCGGATGGCCTCGGTGGGCAAGGAGACGGGGGACGTGCGGCTGCCGGGGTTCATCGGCTACCCGGTACGCCGCGGCGAGGCGCTCGGCATCAACCCGATGCTCGACAACCCGACCGACACGAGCTACCCCGCCGCCTACGTGCGGCTGCGCATTCCCTACACGCCCGAGAACGCCGAGGACCGACCGGTGGACGTCTACAGCATCGGCACCGACGTCACCGGCGCGGTGGGGCGGTCGTCGGACTTCGACATCCCGGCCGGCCGCTCGTCACTGAGCCACGAGTTCGCCGTGCCGATCTCGGGCGCGCTGCTCGCGATCGGCGGGCACCTGCACGACCTCGGCCTCCGGCTGGTGCTCGTGAACCTCGCGACCGGCGACACGGTGTACGACGCGCGGGCGGCGCGCGACACCACGGGGCGGGTGCTGGGCATGCCGGTCCGGCAGCTGTGGCGGACCGGGGGCTACCAGATCGCCGCCGGCCAGCGCTTTCGCCTGACGGCCTTCTACGACAACCCGACCGGACATACGGTGGCGGCCGGGGCCATGGGGACGTTCGGGGGCGCGTTCAAGCCGGACGACGTCCAGGCGTGGCCGCGCCTCGATCCGAAGGACCCCGAGACGCAGCGGGACCTGACGTACCTGCACTCGCTCGGCGGGGCGATGGGAGGGATGCCGGGGATGAACATGCAGTGAGGCATCGGCCGGGCGGCGTGCCGCCGACCCGCCCTACTGCCGTACGGCCCGCTGCACCCACCCGCAGATCGGCTCGACCGCGGTCCGGGCCTGCGACGCCACCCGCGTCACCGCCCGCGGCGCCCAGTTGATCGGCACCTCGATGCCGTAGATGCGGCCGCCGCGCCGGATGCTCAGCGTGGCCAGCTCGGCGGGCAGGTGCTGCGAGAAGTCGAGGTAGAGCTGGCGGGTCGGCAGCATCAGGTCGCCTGCCGAGACGCTGTCGCCGTCCACGGCCAGCACGGTATCGCCTGCCAGGAGCCCGCGGCCCTTGAAGGGCGATTTCTCCCCGATCCATCCGACGATCGCCCGCTCGCGGCCGACGCCCACCAGGGCGACGTCGGGGCTGGTGGCGGCGCGGCAGGAGTCGAGCGGAATCGCCGCGATGGCCCTGGTCAGCTCGCCCGCGAAGGCCGACAGGTTCGGATAGGTGGCCCGGTCCCTCTCGTAGCGCACCAGGGCGTCCTCGAGCCACGGCACCAGCGCCATGTTGGCGCCCATCGCCTCGGTCCGCAGCGGCCAGGCGAGCGTCGGCTTGGCGGCCAGCAGCGCGCGAATGGTGATGGCCCGCGCCAGCTGCTCGCCGAGGGTCTCGTCCCAGAAGATCGGGGCGTAGCCCGCCCGCGCCATCGCGGCCTCGATGGTCGGCCGCAGCTGCACCGTGCGCTCCAGGATCTCGGGGTGCTCGGCGAACAGCCGCCGCACGACGGCGTGCGCCATCTGGTGACCGGCTGCGAGCCAGATGTAGCTGGGAGAGCGGAACGAGCGATCCGCGAAGACCGGGTCGGGGGCGATGAAGATCCGGTTCCCCAGCTCGTGGGTCCAGCCCACCGGATCGACGGTCGGACTGAGCTGCCGGGTCCAGAAGGTCCGCGCCAGCGTGACGTCGTAGCTCTCGCCCGCGTACCCGGAGTACGCCGCCAGCAGGCTGTCCGGGGCCTTGGACCCGGCGAGGGCGACGTACACGTCGGACAGGTCCCGCAGCCGCGCCGCCGCGTTGAGGCCCTCGAACGTGAGGGGCGCGGCCCGGGGCGCGAAGGCGCGGGCGGCCCCGATGAAGCGCGCGAGCGCGCGCCGTTGCGGCGCGTTGCCGGTGAAGCAGCGGCGGACGCCGGGGGCGATCCAGCCGCACGCCGAGTCCGGGGTCGCGGGCGCGGCCCAGGCCTCGAGCACCGGGCCCACCGGCGTCGGCCCGAGCGAGCGCGCCAGGTCGAACGCCGAGTCGTCCACCTCGGTTCCCAGGGCGACCGCCCACTTCTTGATCGGGCCCAGCGGCGGGATGTCGGCCGTATCCGACAGCCGCAGCACCAGCCCCACCAGATCGAGCGTCGAGTCCACCCGCACGGTGGTGCGCCCGAGGGTGAACGACGAGGTGCCGCGCGGCAGCTCCGACGTGCAGGCCGCGAGCGGGAGCGCGAGACCGAGGACGATCGCGAGTCGTTTCATCAGTGCCGGAATTGGCGTCTGCCGGTGAAGATCATCGCCAGGCCGTGCTCGTCGGCCGCCGCCACGACCTCGGGGTCGCGCACCGACCCGCCGGGCTGGACGATGGCGCGGACGCCGGCCCTGGCCGCCTCGTCCACGCCGTCGCGGAACGGGAAGAACGCGTCGGAGGCCAGCACGGCGCCGGCGACCTCGTGGCCGGCGGCGCGCGCCTTGTGCACCGCCAGCATCGAGCTGTCCACCCGGCTCATCTGGCCCGCGCCGATGCCCAGCGCCTGCGCGTCCCTGGCGATGAGGATCGCGTTCGACTTGACGCTCATGACCGCCGCCCAGGCGAACCGCAGGTCGTCCAGCTCGGCCGCGGTGGGCGCGCGCTGCGTCACGGTCTTCCAGCCGCTCTCGTCCGGGTCGAACCGCAGGCGCGACTCGGCGAGGAAGCCGCTCCGCACGCGCTTGAAGTCGAGCGACTCCGCCGCCTGGCCGCGCGGCACCTCGACGATCCGGAGGTTCTTCTTCCGGCGCAGCACCTCGAGGGCGTCGGGCAGGAAGCAGGGCGCGACCACCGCCTCGACGAACAGCTCCGCCATCGCGGTCGCGGTCTCGGCGTCGAGCACGGTGTTGAGCCCCACCACCGAGCCGTACGCGGAAACCGGGTCGGTCGCGAGCGCGCGCCGGTACGCGTCCGCCGCCGTCTTGCCGAGGGCGATCCCGCACGGCGTGGTGTGCTTGATGATCACGCACGCCGTGTGATCGCTCCACGGCTCGAGGGCCAGGTACGCGGCGTCGAGATCGAGGAGGTTGTTGAAGGACAGCTCCTTGCCGCCGAGCTGGGAGAGGTCGGCCAGGCTGCCGCCCTCGCCCGTGACGTAGAACGCGGCCTTCTGCTCCGGGTTCTCGCCGTAGCGGAGCGCCTGCCGCCGCTCGAGGGCCAGCAGCAGGAAGGCCGGCAGGCCGCCGTCCGCGGCGGCGCCCGCGTGCGCCTCCAGCCACTGGGCGATCGCCGCGTCGTAGGTCGCGGTCTCGCGGAACACCTTGACCGCCAGCTCGCGCCGCAGCCCGGGACCCACGCCGCCGGCCTTGAGCGCGTCGGCCACCCGGGCGTAATCGGCCGGATCGACCACCACCGTGACCGCGTCGTGGTTCTTCGCCGCAGAGCGGAGCATGGAGGGCCCGCCGATGTCAATCTGCTCGATGGCCTCGTCCACCGTCACTCTGGGGTTCGCGACGGTCTCGCGGAACGGGTAGAGGTTGACGGCCACCAGGTCGATCGGGACGATGCCGTGGCGCTCCATCGCCATCACGTCGGAGGGCACGCGGCGCCGCGCCAGGAGGCCCCCGTGCACCGCCGGGTGGAGGGTCTTCACCCGGCCGTCCATCATCTCGGGGAAACCGGTGACCTTCTCGACCGGCGTCACGGCGACGCCCGCCGCCGCCAGCGCGCGCGCGGTGCCGCCCGTCGACACGATCTCCCAGCCCAGGGCGATCAGCGCGCGGGCGAACTCGACGACGCCGCGCTTGTCCGAGACCGAGATCAGGGCGCGAGGCATCACCACCCCTCCGCGATGGCCTGGATGACGTCGGCGAGGGCGACCAGGTCCGTCAAGTCGATCACCTCCGCCGGCGAGTGGGCGTAGCGCAGGGGCCACCCGAGCCCCACGTCGCTCACGCCGTAGGCGGTGAACACCGAGCCGTCGTTCCCGCCGTTGGTGGTCCCGGCCGCGAGCGGGATGCCCCGCGAGCGCGCCAGCGCGAGCAGCGAGTCCACCAGGGCGGGCGGCGCGACGGCGCTGTTGTCGATCGCCCGCACCACGGCGCCGCCGCCGAGCGGGGCGTCGGCGAACGTCGGGATCTCGAGCGGCGCGTCGGCGGACACGAAGGTGTCGATCGCGTGGACGCGCGCCGGGCGCTCCGCCGCGAGGTCGGCCGCCGCGGCCTTCGCGCCCTCGAGGCCGATCTCCTCGCGGACCGAGAAAACGAACACCACGGCGTGGCGCAGCGCGCGCGGGTCGAGACGGCGCAGCGCGAGCAGCTGCGCGGCGCAGCCCACCCGATCGTCCATCGAGCGCCCCGTGGCCCGGGACCCGGCCAGCGGCACGAACGCCTTCGGCATCGTCACCGCGTCGCCCGGCCGGATGCCGAGGGCCTCGGTCGCGGCCCGGCTCGCGGTGCCGGGATCGGCGCGGAGGGCGCCGGGGCTGCGGCGCGGCGCGGGACCGGCGCTGTCGCGCGGCACGAACACCGCGGGCACCACACCCCGCGACGTGTGCACCAGCGCGGGCTCTCCCTCGAACAGCGACGGGTAGAACCCGCCCGCCGCCCGCAGGTCGAGGCCGCCGTCGTCCCGGATCGCGGTGACCACGAACCCGATCTCGTCCAGGTGGGCGACGAACACCACCAGCGGCGCGCCGGAGCCGGCGCGCACCAGCACGTTCCCGGCCGTGTCGACCGAGGGACGCGCCCACGCCGGCAGCAGGCGGATGACGGCGTCGCGCACCGGCGCCTCGTGGCCGGACACGCCGTAGGTCTCGATGAGCCGGCCGAGCACGTCGGCCGCCTCGGCGAGCCGCGCCGGCTGCTGCGCCGCGGCCCCCGCCGCGCCCGCGAGGCCGCCGGCGAGGCACAGCGCCAGGGCGGCGCCGGTCCGCCCGGCGGCGGCCGCCCGCCTCACGGCGCGCCTCCGAGGAAGGAGCGCAGCCGCTCCGCGAGCGCCGAGGCGTCGCGCAGCGACACGGTCTCGACCGGCGTGCGGGCATAGCGCGCCGGCAGGCTCCAGGCCGTCACCGCGACCCAGCCCCCGGGCGTCGGGAGGCTGTCGCGCCGCGCGGGTGCGGCGCCGAGCCCGAGAGAGTCGGCGGATGCGGCGCCGCCGAGGACCACGACCTCGCCCGCGCCCGCCGCGCGATCCCGGAGGAGGAACGCGGCGCCGTCCCAGCGGAACTGGCGGCGCCGGGTGAAGGCGACGACCGCGGTGCCGCGGCCGCCGGCCCGCGGCGCCCGCTGCGACGCGTCGAGCAGCGCCGCGCAGGCCGCCCGGTCCGCGGCGCCCGGGGCGGCCACGAGATCGAACCCGTACCGGTGCGCGTGCTTGGCACGGGTGACCGGGGCGAGGATCGCGATGCCGAGCGCCGCCGCGTCGGCCGCCGACCTGGCGCCGACGTCCACCCTGGCGTCGTCGAGCCGGAAGGGCTCGTCGCCCTGGCCCGGCCGGCCGCGCGACAAATGGACGGAGCGCACGCCCACGACCCCCGGCACGGCGCCGCGCCGCCCGAACACGGTGACCCGCTGGCCCTCGAGGAACTGGTCGTAGAGCGGACCCGGCAGCGTGGTGCCGACGCGACGCAGCGTCAGGTAGCCGTCGGCGGTGATCGCGCCCACCACGTAGCCGATCTCGTCCATCGGGCAGAGGGCCACCCGCACCGGGCTGCCGGCGCCCCGGGTCCATACGACGTTCCCCGCGCGGTCCAGCGCCGAGCCCGGCAGGGCCGCCTGCAGGCTCTCCGCCATCGCGTCTTCCAGGCCCGTCACGGCGCTCATGTCGGCGAGTCGGACGACCAGCGAATCGAGGTGCTGGGCGCGGGCCGCCGCCGGGCCCGCGAGCAGCGCCGCGAGCGCAAGGGTGCTACCGCGCGGCCAGCGCATCGTCGAGCGTGCGGGGCAGGGTGGTGGAGGGCGCCGGGCGCCCGAGCGCCACGGCCAGCGCGCCCGCGCCGGGGACGGCGCCGAGCCGCGCGAACGCGAGCACCACGGCCGGGAGCAGGCGGTGCTCGACCGCGAGCACGCGTGCGGCGAGCGTCTCCGGCGTGTCGTCGGCGCGGACCGGCACGGGCCATTGCGCGACGATCTCGCCGTGGTCGTACTGGTCGTCCACCAGGTGCACGGTGGCGCCGCTCACCTGCGCGCCGCTCCGCAGCACCGCCTCGTGCACGCGCCGGCCGTACATCCCCGCGCCGCCGAAGGCGGGCAGGAGCGCGGGATGCACGTTCAGCATCCGGCCGCGGAACGCCCGCACGACGGCGTCCGGCACCTTCTTGAGCCAGCCCGCCAGCACCACCAGCTCGATCGCGTGCTCGGCGAGGAGCGCAAGCAGCCGCGCGGCGTCCTGCCCGTCCTCGGCGATCGTCGCCGTGGGGATGCCCGCCGCGGCGGCTCGGACGAGCGCGCCGGCCCCGGGCCGATTGGCCACCACCAGCGCGATCACCGCCGCCGGCGACGGATCGCGCGTGGCGTCGAGCAGAGCCTGGAGGTTGGATCCCTGGCCGGAGGCGAGGACCGCGACGCGCATGATGTCAGGAAGGAATACGGGGCCTTCCCCGAGGGCAAGGGAAGGCCCCGCGTCCGTCACCACTTCGTAACACCGCCCCCGGGTTCGGCCGACGGCCCCGGGGGCCGCCCGGCTATCGCACCGACATCGAGAACGCTCCGAACGACCCCTGACGGTACGTATTGGCGATGATGCGGTACGCACCCGAGTACGGGAGGGTGTAGACGATGCGGGCATTGGTCCCGCCCCCCGAGTCGTCGTCCGCGGCGAGCTTCACGCCGTTCCCGTCCTGGACGATGGCGTACGCGTCGAAGTCCGTCGACACCACGTCCACCGTGATCGTCTCGCCGGTCGTGCCGATGTAGGTCCACGCCTGGTAGACCGACCCGTCCGAGAGCTTGGGGTCGGTGGGGCTGAGGCGGCCGGACATCGTCTGGCCGCGCATGATCTGGCCGACCGTGCCCGGCAGCACGCCGCCCGGGGCGCTGCCGCCCGAGGCCATCCCCAGGCTGCGCAGGCGCACCGTGTACGGGCCGTAGTGTCCCCGCTGCCAGCTGTTGGCGAGGATCTCGTAACTGCCGGTGGCCGGGATGGTGAAGATGATCCGCGCGTTTCGCTGGCCGCCGCTGTCGTCGTCGCGGGCCAGTATCGAGTCGTCCGTGGTCTGGAGGATCGCGAAGGCGTCGAAGGCGACGGACGCGACGTCGATCTGGACGATCTGCCCGGCCTGGGCGTCGAACCGCCACGCCTGGTAGACGCTGCTGTCGCGCAGCCGCGCGTCGGACCGGGTCAGCCGCCCGGTCGCCTCGCTGTTCATCGCCAGCGTGCGGACCACCGGCGCGATCGCCTCCGGCCGGCTGGGAGCGCAGCCGGCCAGGGCCAGCAGCGCGAGGGCATAGTGGGTTCGCGTCATCGAGGTCTCCGCCGCCGTTCGGGACTGCCTGTGAAGGTGCGTGCGCCTACTGGATGGACACCGTGTACCTGCCGGCGCGCCGCTCGTGGCCCGCGCTGTTCACGACGATCCGGTACCGGCCCGCTGCCGGGAGCGTGACGGCGAGGCGGGAGTTCAGGTCGCCCCCCGAGTCGTCGTCCTCGGCGATCTTCGTCCCGGAGGAGTCCAGGAGCTGCAGGAACGTGTCGAATTCGTCCGACCGCGCCTCGATGGTGACCTTCTCGCCCGCCGCGCCGGTGAACTCCCACACGTCGGCGAACGTGGAGTCCGCCATCAGCAGGTCGCCGGGCTCCAGCGCGCCGCGCATCGTCTGGCCGACCCGGATGAACCCCGTCTCGCCCGGCGCCGGGACCTCGTTCGCCGCCGGCGCGGGCCCCGACGGCGCGGCCCCCGGAGGATGGACCGCGAGCGGGTGCGCGTGATCGGCCTGCTGCGCCGCCAGCGGCTCGAGCCCCGCCACGGCGGCGAGGCCGAGCACCGCGAGCGCGCTCCTGGCCGCAGCGCCTCCGAGGCCGGCGCCCCCGGCACTCACGCGCACCCCGCCGCGCCGCCCCCTAGCGGACGGTCAGGACGTACAGCCCCGTCCGCCGCTGGCGGCCGTTGCTGTTCACCACGATCTGGTACGTCCCCGCCGACGAAAGGGTGTACGCCAGGCCCGAGTTCGGGTGCCCGGCCGACTCCTGCAGCACGTTGCCCGCGCCGTCGAGCAGCTGGAGGTAGGTCGGAAAATCCTCCGAGCTGAGCTGGATGGCCACGGCCTGCCCGGCGCTCGCCTGGAACTGCCAGATGTCCGCATACGTGCTGTCCGAGCCCATCGTCTGGTCGCCCGCCTCGAGGCGGCCCTGCACCGTCTGGCCGATCATGATCTGGCCGGTCTGGCCCGGCGCCGGGATCATGTTGGTCGGCGTCCCGGCGGACGGCGGCGTCACGGTGGGCGTCACCTGCGGCGCGACGCCGCCCTGCAGCGGCACGACCTGGCCCACGGCCGCGATCTGCTGCACCTGGAGCGTATAGGACCCCGGCGTCGTCGAGGCCAGGCCCGTCGTGACGCCGAGCCGGTACTGTCCCGCCGAGGGGCAGGAGAACCGCAGCCGCGCGTTCAGTCCCTCGCCGCCGTCGTCGTCGTGCGCGATCTCGACGCCGTTCGGGTCGAACACGATGAGGTAGTTGTCCCAGCTCGACAGCACGTCGAACTGCGCGGACTGCCCCGGCGAGCACTGGTAGCCGTAGAGATGGATCGGCTTGTTGTTCCAGGCCACGCCGCCCGAGATCAGCGTGTTCTGCGCCTGCTGATTGAGCCCGATCTGGCCGACCAGGCCGAGCGCGTTGACGGACGGCAGGTTGCTGACCACCCCGGGCTGCAGGGTGGTGACCACGGGGCCGCTCGCCTGCGCGGGCTGGATCTGGAGCGTGAACGGCCCGTACTGCCCCGAGCGCAGGGTGTTGGCCAGGACCTGGTACATGCCGGTGTACGGCAGCTGGTGGATGATCCGGGAGTTGAGGTTGCCGCCGCCGTCGTCGTCGGTGGCGATGGACTGACCGTTGGAGTTGCGCAGGTACAGGTACGAGTCGAACGCGGTGGACATCAGGTCGATCTGCACCGTCTGCCCGGCCGTGCCCATGAAGGTGAACATCTTGTAGTGCGACCCGTCGGTCATCGTCGGGTCACTCGCCGTCAGCTCGCCCTGGACGGTCGTGCCGATGGGGATCTGCTGCGACATCCCGGAGGAAGGCACCTGCGCCATCTGCGGCGGCGGCGCCTCGCCCCCGCTCCGGACCTGCAGCGTGAACGCGCCCGTCTCGCCGCGGCCGACCGTGTTGGCGTAGATCTGGTACATCCCCGTGTACGGCAGCACGTGGACGATGCGGGAGTTGCGCCCGCCGCCGCCGTCGTCGTCCTGGGCGAGGGTGCTCCCGGTCTGGTCCTTGAGGTAGAGGTACGCGTCGAAGTCGGCCGACAGCAGGTCGATCTGCACGGTCTGGCCGGCGGTGCCCTGGAAGGTGAAGACCTTGTAATGCGTCTGATCGGTCAACAGCGGGTCGAACTGCGTGATCTGCCCGGTGACCGGCGTGTTGATCGGTATCTGCTGTTGCGCCCGAACCGGCAGCGCGAGGGCAGCCGCCAACGCGAGGCCCACCGCCAGCGTGCGCCCGACGGCAGCACCGCGACGAAGCGACATAAAGACGTACCTCCTCAATGGGTGCGGATGGGGCGCGAGCGGCCCCGCGAATGGCATCCTGCTCGGGGTGAGTATATGGCGGGCCGCGGCCCGCGCAATACCAGCGGTGCCAACGGGTTCGATGTGACTGGAGTCACGGCGCCGGCTCGCCGATGATGCGGGCCGCGGCGACCAGATCCGGCGCCACGGCGAAGCCCATCGTGCGGGCCCTGGCGGCCTCGTCCGGGGCCTCGGCCGACTCGAGCAGCAGGCCGTGCCCGCCGAGCCGCCGCGCCGGCTCGACGTCGCTCAGCCGGTCGCCCACCATCCACGATCGGGCGAGGTCGAGACGGTGCTCCCGTGCGGCCTGCTCGAACAGCGCGACGCCGGGCTTGCGACAGTCGCAGGGGCCGGTGAAGTCGGGATGGTGCGGGCAGAAGTACGCGGCGGCGAAACGCACGCCCTGGGGCGCGAGCAGCGCGCCGAGGCGCGTCAGGACGGCGGCGAAGGCCTCGGGACCGTACAGGCCGCGGGCCATGCCCGACTGGTTGCTCACGATCACCAGCGGCCATCCGGCCCGCGCGAGCGTCGCGAGGCCCGGGGCCACGCCGGGCAGCAGCTCGACCAGGTCGGGGTCGTGGAGGTAGCCCGGGTCCCGGACCAGTGTGCCGTCGCGGTCGAGGAAGACGGCGCCGCGCATCGCGCTACGCGAGCGCGGCGGCCACCGCCCCGATCACGGCCGGCTCGTCGTCCGGGAGGATGGTGCGGACGTCCAGCACCACCCGGCTCCCGGAGACGACCGTGATCACGGGCGGATCGCCGAGGCGCAGCCGCCGGGCGAACTCGGCGGCGGACACGCCCAAGGGGGCGACGGTGACGCCGGCGCTCGGCAGCTCGGTGCCCGGGAAGGCCCCGCCCCCGACGGCCGCGCGGGTCGGCGCGAGGGCCGCACGCGCGCCGGCCGGGAGGCGGGCGGCGAGCGCGCCGGCCCGCGCCTCGAGGGCGGGGAGCGGCGCCGTGAGCATCCGGAGCACCGGCACGTCTCGCCGCGCCGTGCCGGGGTCGCGGTAGAGCGCGAGCGTCGCGGCCAGCGCCCCCAGCGTGAGCTTGTCGGCCCGAACCGCGCGCGCCAGCGGGTGGGACCGGCACCGCGCCAGGAAGGCCGCGCCCCCCGCGAGGATGCCGGCCTGCGGCCCGCCGAGCAGCTTGTCGCCGGACGCGACCACGGCCGTGGCGCCGCTCCGCACGGCGTCAGGCAGCGTGGGCTCGCCCGCGAGGCCGTCGGCGGCGAGGTCGAGCATCAGCCCGCCGCCGAGGTCGTAGATCACCGGGACCCGCCGCTTGCGGCCGAGCGCCACCAGCTCGGCGAGGGACGCCTCGGCGACGAAGCCCTCCTGCCGGAAGTTCGAGCGGTGGACCTTGAGGAGGGCCACCGGCCCCGGCTCCGCGCGCGCGGCAGCGCGTGCGGGCTTTCGCGCGCCCCTCCTCGCCGGGGCCGTGGCACCGAGCGCCCGTTCGTAGTCCGCGAGCCGCGTGCGGTTGGTCGTGCCGACCTCGACGAGCCGCGCGCCGCTGGTGGCGAGGATCTCGGGGATGCGGAAGCCGCCGCCGATCTCGATCAGCTCACCGCGCGAGACGACCACGTCGCCGCCGGCCGCCGCGACCGCCAGGGCGAGCAGGAGAGCCGACGCGGCGTTGTTCACGACCATCGCGCCCGCGGCGCCGGTGAGCTCGGTCACCAGTGCGGCGCAGTGCTGGTGGCGGTCGCCGCGCGTGCCGCGCTCGGGATCGTACTCGAGGGTGGAGTAGCCGGGCGCGACCTCGCCGATGGCCCGGCGGGCGGCCTCGGCGAGCGGTGCCCGGCCGAGGTTGGTGTGCAGCACCACGCCAGTGGCGTTGATGCAGCGCCGGAGCGTCGGCCGGGTGGCGACTAGCAGCGCCCGCGACACCGCGCCCGCCCACGCCGCGGGGTCGCGGGGCGCCGACTCCGGCGACTCCCGCGCCTCGGCGACGGCCTGCCGCACGACGCGCAGGGCCAGGGCGCGCGGCGCGCCGGCCAGCACGGCGGCCACGTCGCCGTCGGCGAGCAGCCGGCTCACCGACGGGAGGCCGCGCCGGGGATCGCTCATTCGGGCGGTGCCGGCCGCGTGGAGTCGCGCGCCGGGCGCAGCGAATCGGCCGCCGCCCGTGCGCCGCGGAGCGAATCGGCTGCTGCGCCGGCCCGCAGCGAGTCGCCGGCCGCTCCGGCCCGCCGCGCGGCGGGCTTGGGCGCGAGCAGCGCGGCGTGCCCATGCCCCAGGATGCCGGTGAGGCCCTTGAGGCCGGCGGTCGTCACGACGTAGCGGGAGCCGGGCTGGAGCGGGGCCGCCAGGCGGACGATGCGGACATCGGTCGGCGCGGGCCGGCGCAGCAGCATCCGCATCGCGCGGGTCGTGTCGGAGCGCGTCGGTCGCCCGGGCAGCGGCGCCGCCGCTCCGCCGCGGGGCCGCGAGGGCGCCGCGGCCGGGACGGGAGGCGGCGCGGCGGGCGCCGGCGCCGGGGGCTGGCGCCGGGTCGTGTCCCTGGCCGCGGCGGCGGCGGTCGCCGCCCGCTTCAGGCTGTCGGCCGCGGCCGCGGCCGCCGCGGCGGCCTTGGTCACGCTGTCGTAGCCGGCCGGGGTGAGCACACCGGCCAGCGCGAGGTAGGTGGTGGAGTCGTCCGCGGTCGCGAGGTGGACCTGCGACGTGTCCGGCGCCACCGACGGATCGAGCGGCCGGTCGAAGGAGAGCCTGAGGGTCAGGGAGTCCACCGCCTCGACGGTGCGGAGCCGGGGCCCGACGGTGTCGTGCGTGAAGGCGTACAGCTCCAGGGATGCCGAGTCCTGCAGCGTCACGCGCGTCACGTCGTACGCCTCGCGCGGCTCGCGGCGCCGGTTGCCGTTCTGATCCACCACGCCGTACACCTGGTACTCGCCCGCCGGCATCACCGGCATCGCGAAGTTGCCCGCGGAGTCGGCCACGGCCCGGTAGGGCAGCGAGTCGGGCAGCAGCACCGCTTCGACGAGGGCGCCCGGCGCCGCCTTGTTGCCCGGCCAGTCCACGACCGTGCCGGTGAGCGTGGCGGCCGGAATCGGCGGTCCGGTGGAGAAGACGACGAGCCGGCCCCGCTTCATCCGGTTCTGGCGCAGGTCGGTGATGCCGGGCAGCAGCTCGAGCCGGTAGATCCGTCCGGCGCGGAAGCCGCCCTTGGGGTCGATCGTGAGCCGGGTGCGGTGCCATCCCACGCTGACCTTGCCGGTCACGGGCGACAGGATCACCGCGCCCCCGATGTCGCGCTGCTGGCCGGCGAGCTGCTCCGAGATCACCTCGTCGAAGTCGATCTCGGCCTGGTGCGGTGGCTCCGCCAGCACGGCGCCCGACTCGGGCACGACTCGCAGCACGGTCGGGGGCGTGGTGTCGGGCGGGCCGCCGGGCGGGTCGCCCGCGTACGCGCAGCCCACCGTCAGGGCCACGGCCGCGGCGGTGGTCAGGCGCATCCGAGCGCGGCGAGCTTGGCCGCGATGGCGTCGCGCTTCGCCGTCCACTGCCGCTCCTTCTCGGTTTCCCGCGCCACCACCTCCGCGGGGGCGCGGGAGCGGAACGACTCGTTGCCGAGCTTGGCGCGCACCGCGGCCAGCTGGTGGTCGAGCCGGGCTCGCTCGGCGCCCAGCCGCGCGCACTCCTTCTCGACGTCGATCGCGTCGCCCAGGGCGACGAACAGCTCCGCGCCGCCGGGGAGCACGGCGTGCGCGCCGACGCGGCCGGCGGGTGCGGCGTCGCCGTCGGCGTGCACGAGCTCGCGCAGCCTGGCCAGGCGGCGGATCATCAGCGCCTCGTGCTGCAGCGCCGCCGCCCGACCGGCGCCGAGCTTCGCCACCCACGCCGTGACCTCGAGGCCCGGCTTGACGCCGTACTCGGCGCGAATCTCCCGCGCGGCGTTCACCACCGCCTGGACGAAGGCGAAGTCCCGCTCCGCGTCCGGGTCGGCGCGGCCGGCGTCGCTGCCCGGCCACCGCGCGACCATGATCGAGTCGCCGGCGTGGCCGGGCAGCCGCCGGAACAGCTCCTCGGTGATGAACGGCATCCCGGGGTGCAGCAGGCGGAGCACCCGGTCGAAGACGTGCGCCGCCACGGCCCGTGCGACGTCGCCGCCCGGCGCCTCGCCGCGGAGCCGCGGCTTGATCTCCTCGAGGTACCAGTCCGCGAAATCGTCCCACAGGAAATGGTAGGGCGTGCCCACGGCGTCGTTGAGCCGGAACTTCTCGAGGTGCTCGGTGGTCTCGCCCGCCACGGCCGCGAGCCGCGAGGTGATCCAGCGGTCCGCCAGGCCCAGCCGGCCCGGCGGCAGCTCCGCCAGCGGCGGCACCGGCGCGTCGCCGAGCGCGGACAGCAGCAGCCGGCCGACGTTCCAGAGCTTGTTGGCGAAGTTGCGGCCCGAGCCGAACGAAGTGTCGAGGTCGTGCGGGTCGAGGATGATGTCGGTGCCCACCGCGAGCCCGCTGGTGACCGCGAACCGGAGCGCGTCGGCCCCGTAGCGCTGCACCACCTCGAGCGGGTCGATCCCGTTGCCCAGCGACTTGGACATCTTGACGTGGTGCGTGTCACGCACCGTGCCGTGCAGGTAGACGGTGTGGAACGGCACGCGCCCCAGGAAGTGCAGGCCCGCCATGATCATCCGGGCCACCCAGAAGAAGATGATCTCGGGCGCGGTGACCAGCACGTCGGTCGGGTAGAAGCGCGCCAGGTCCGTCGTCGCGTCCGGCCACCCCAGGGTCGAGAACGGCCACAGCCACGAGCTGAACCACGTGTCCAGCACGTCCTCGTCCTGCCGCATCGGGCCGCCGCACGCCGCGCACCCGGCGGGGTCCTCCCGCAGCGCGCTCACCAGGCCGCACTGCTCGCAGTACCACACCGGGATGCGGTGTCCCCACCACAGCTGGCGCGAGATGTTCCAGTCGCGGATGCCGGTGAGCCACTGCTCGAACTCGTCGCCGCGCCGCTCCGGGATGAAACGGACCTCGCCCTTGCGGTAGGCCGCGAGCGCCGGGGCCGCGAGCGGCTCCATCGTGACGAACCACTGCTCGCTGAGGCGCGGCTCCACCACGGTGTCGCACCGGTAGCAGTGGCGCACCGCGTGCAGCCGGGTCTCGACCTTCTCGAGCAGCCCCTTCTCCTTCAGCGCCGCGACCACCGCCTTGCGCGCCTCGAACCGGTCCATCCCGAAGAACGGTGCGGGCACCCGGCCGCCGGGCTTGCCGTCCAGCGCGGCGTCCGCCATCCGCGCGTCGGCGGTCATCACGATCGGCGTCGCGAGGTCGTGGCGGCGCCCCACCTCGAAGTCGTCGGCGTCGTGCGCCGGCGTGATCTTCACGAAGCCGGTGCCGAACCCCGCCTCGACGTGCTCGTCGGCGATGATCGGGATCTCCAGCTCGGCGATCGGCAGGATCAGGTGGCGCCCCACGAACGGCCGCCGCGCCTCGTCGCCCGGGTTCACGGCGACCGCGACGTCGCCCAGCATCGTCTCGGGCCGGGTCGTGGCCACCGTCACGTGGCCGTCGCTGTCGGCGAACGGGTAGCGGACGTAATACAGCGCGCCCTCCACGTCGGCGTGCTCCGCCTCCTCGTCCGACAGCGCGGTGTGGCAGCGCGGGCACCAGTGGATCACGCGGTGCCCGCGGTAGATCAGGCCCTCCTCCCACAGGCGGACGAACACCTCGCGCACCGCGCGGCTCATCGACGGGTCGAGCGTGAACCGGGTGCGCGACCAGTCGCACGAGCAGCCGATCGCCTTGAGCTGCTGGAGGATGGTGTCGCCCTTCTGGCGCACGTGCGCCCACACCCGCTCCACGAACGCCTGCCGCCCCAGGTCGAACCGGGTCTTGCCCTCGGCGGCGAGCAGCTTCTCGACCACGTTCTGGGTCGCGATCCCCGCGTGGTCGGTGCCGGGCACCCACAGGGCCGCCCGGCCGCGCATCCGCTCGAAGCGGATCAGCACGTCCTGGATGGTGTTGTTCAGGCCGTGCCCCATGTGGAGCACGTCGGTCACGTTGGGCGGCGGGATCACGATGACGTACGGCTTGGCGCCCGGCGCGGCCGACGGGGCGAACAGGCCCCGGGCCTGCCAGTCGGCGTACAGGCGCCCCTCGACGTCGGCCGCGGTATACTGCGGGGCGAGGGTCGTGGCGTCGCTCACCGCGGCGCCTTCACGAAAAGGCCCGCACTGAGCGGGCCGCGGAACAGGGACATCGAGCGTGCCTCAGCTGCGCGCGGCCAGCGGCGTGCTCGGCCCCGGCACCGCCCGGGCCTCGCCGTCCGCTCCCGGCACCAGCAGATGATTGAGCACCGTGCGGACCCCGGCCACGGCCCGCACCACCTCGCCGGCGAGGCTGACCTCGCCGGCGCTCCTGACCCGCCCGGCGAGCTCGACGATGCCGCCTTCCAGCACCCGCACCCGCACCGCGCGGCGCCCCAGGACGGCGTCGCGGCGCAGCGCGTCCAGGACCCGCGACTCCAGTCGCTCGGCGTCCTCGTCGGTCCACCGCTGCCTGGGCGGGCGGGCCCGCGCCGTCCACCGCTCCAGCGCCCCCGCGACCCGCCGAGCGTTCACCCGGCCCACCCGCTCGGCGGCGAAGTACCCGGCCACGAGGCCGAGCCCCGCGCCGGTCGCCAACAGCAGCAGGTCGCCGATGGTGAATCGGGAGCGGTCCTCGTGGCGCGACACCCTGACTCCGGTGGAAACAGTAGTGACCTCTCGCTACATTGCAGGCCAGTCTCTAACAGTGGCGAAGCGGGCTTCCTGTCGCAAGTTGCGCCCCGCCCAGCCGCGCATGTCGGAGGGAAGCGGCCCGCCCGCGGGCGCGCCTCCCGGAGCGTCATGAGCCAGGAGCTCGTCCTCAGACTCCCCGACGGATCGGAGCGGCGCGTCCCCCCCGGGACCACGCCGCGGGCCGTCGCACAGGCCATCGGCCCGGGCCTCGCCCGCGCGGCGGTGGCCGCGCGTCTCGACGGCCAGATCGTGGAGCTGGACCGTCCGCTGCAGTCGTCCGGTCCGTTCGCGATCCTCACCGACAAGGATCCGGATGCGCTGTTCGTGCTCCGGCACTCGGCGGCGCACGTGCTGGCGACCGCGGTGCGGCGGCTGTTTCCCGAGGCGGGCATCGGCTTCGGCCCCCCGATCGACGACGGCTTCTACTACGACTTCGAGGTGCCGCGCCCGTTCACCCCGGAGGACCTCGAGAAGATCGAGGCCGAGATGCGGCAGGTGGTCGCGGCCGACTGGCCGATCGAGCGGGAGGTGGTGAGCCGGGACGAGGCCCGCAAGCGGTTCGCGGCGGACCCGTTGAAGCTCGAGCGCCTGGCCGAGATCGGCGACGGCGAGGTGATCTCGGTCTACCGCGACGGCCCGTTCGAGGACCTGTGCCGCGGCCCGCACCTGGCCAGCACCGGCCGGCTCCAACACTTCAAGCTGCTGCACGCGGCGGGTGCGTACTGGCGCGGCGACGAGAAGCGGCAGATGCTGCAGCGCATCTACGGCACCGCCTGGTTCGCCAAGGCGGACCTCGACGCGTACCTGCGCCGGCTCGAGGAGGCGCGCAAGCGGGACCATCGGCTGCTCGGGCGCCAACTCGACCTGTACAGCATCCAGGAGCTGGTGGGGCCGGGCCTGGTCTTCTGGCACCCCAAGGGCGCGATGCTCCAGTTCCAGCTGCGCCGGTTCATCGAGGACGTGCTCCTGGAGCGCGGCAACCAGCTGGTGTACACGCCGCACATCACCCGCGAGCAGCTGTTCCTCAAGTCGGGCCACCTGCCGATCTACGCGGAGAACCAGTTCCCGGCGATGGCGGCGGGCGAGGGCGAGGGCGAGGACGTGCGCTACCGGGTGAAGCCGATGAACTGTCCCGGGCACATCCTGGTGTACGCGTCGCGCCAGCGCAGCTACCGGGACCTGCCGCTCCGGCTCTCGGAGATCGCCAACGTCTACCGCAACGAGCGGTCGGGGACGCTGCACGGGATGCTGCGGGTGCGCGGCCTCACGATGGACGACGGGCACATCTTCCTCAGGCCGGACCAGATCGAGGAGGAGATCTTCGCGCTGCTCGACATCGTGGAGCTGGTGATGGGGAAGACCTTCGGCCTGGCCTACCGGCTCGACCTCGCCACCCGGCCCGAGAAGAAGCTCGGCGCCGACGAGCAGTGGGAACAGGCCGAGCGGGCGCTCGAGGCGGCCCTCAAGCGGCGCGGCGTGACCTACCGTCTCGACGCCGGCGGCGGCGCGTTCTACGGGCCGAAGATCGACATCAAGTTCGACGACGCGATCGGCCGCGAGTGGCAGGGCGCGACCATCCAGCTCGACTTCCAGCTGCCGGAGCGGTTCCAGCTCGAGTACACGGGGGCCGACAACAAGCCGCACCGGCCGGTGATGATCCACCGCGCCATCTACGGGACGATGGAGCGGTTCATCGGCTTCCTGATCGAGCACTTCGCGGGCGCGTTCCCGCTGTGGCTCTCGCCCGAGCAGGTGCGGGTGCTGCCGATCAGCGACGCCCAGACCGCGGCGGCCGCGGCGTTCCGGGCGCGGCTGCAGGCCGCCGGCATCCGCGCCGCGCTCGACGACCGCAGCGACACGCTGAACTACCGCATCCGCGAGGCGGAGCTGGAGAAGGTCCCGTACATGGCGGTGATCGGCGCACGCGAGGCGGAGGGCGGCACGGTCGCCGTGCGCATCCGCGGCGCCGGGAAGAAGCAGGAGGTCGTGACCCAGGACGCGTTCCTCGCGCGGGTGACCGACGAGGTGCGCACGCGCGCACGAGGTCCATGATGGCCACCCTCGATCCCCGCACGACGCCGGTCATCGTGAGCGCGGTGCGCACGCCCATCGGCCGCTTCCTGGGCGGCCTCGCGCCGCTCGCGGCGCCCGCGCTCGGCGCGCTTGCCATCCGCGAGGCGGTGCGGCGCGCCGGCGTCGCGGCCGGCGACGTCGAAGACGTGATCATGGGCAACGTGGTGCAGGGGGGCGTGGGCCAGGCGCCCGCGCGCCAGGCCGCGATCGGCGCCGGCCTCCCCGGCACGGTGCCCGCCGTCACCATCAACAAGGTCTGCGGGTCAGGGCTGAAGGCGGTGATGCTCGCCGCGCAGGCCGTCCGGGCCGGCGACGCGGCTTGCGTGGTGGCGGGCGGGATGGAGTCGATGTCGAACGCGCCCTACTACCTGTTCGGCCTGCGCAGCGGCGTGAAGCTCGGCAACCAGACGATGGTGGACGGCGTCATCCACGACGGCCTGTGGTGCTCGTTCGGCGACTGCCACATGGGCGCCTACGCCGAGTACACCGCCCAGAAGGCGGGCGTGTCGCGCGAGGACCAGGACCGCTTCGCGCTCGAAAGCCACCGGCGCGCGGTCGCGGCGCAGGACGCGGGCCGCTTCGCGGGCGAGATCGTGCCGGTCGAGGTGCGCGACCGGAAGGGCACGGTCACGGTGGCGAAGGACGAGGCCCCGCGCGCGGACACCACGCTGGAGGCGCTCGGCAAGCTCAAGCCCGCGTTCCAGAAGGACGGCTCGGTCACGGCGGGCAACGCGCCCGGCCTCAACGACGGCGCCAGCGCGCTGGTCGTGACGTCGCTCGCGTTCGCGCAGGCGCACGGGTTGAAGCCGCTGGCCCGCATCACGGCGTACGCCACCGGCGGAGGCGAGCCCCGGGACCTGTTCTTCGCGCCGATCGTCGCCGTGCAGCACCTGATGCGGAAGGAAGGGAAGACCATCGCGGACTACGACCTGGTCGAAGCCAACGAGGCGTTCGCGGTGCAGGCGCTGGCCGACGGGCGCGCCCTGGGCTGGGACTGGGCCCGCGTCAACGTGAACGGCGGCGCGGTGGCCCTGGGACACCCGATCGGCGCGAGCGGCGCGCGGGTGCTGACCACGCTGCTCTACGCCATGCGCGAGCGGTCGGCGACGACCGGCCTCGCGACCCTGTGCCTCGGCGGCGGGAACGCCGTCGCCCTCTCGGTGGAGCGCCTGACATGACCCTCGTCTCGTCCGCTGCCGAACGGTCTCCCGCCCGCGCGCGCGCGCGCGCCGCGGCCTCCGTCCTGGCCGGCGTGCTGCTGGTCGCGCTGGCCTCGCAGCTGGCGGTGCCGCTCCCCGGCACGCCGGTGCCGCTGACCCTGCAGCCGCTCGCGGTGCTGCTGGTGGGCGGGCTTCTGGGGCCGCTTCCCGGGGCGGCCGCGATGGTGCTCTACCTCGCGCTGGGCGCCGCGGGCCTGCCCGTGTTCACCCCGTTCGGCGCGCCGGGGCTGCTGCGGCTGCTCGGGCCCACCGGCGGCTACCTCCTGGCGTTCCCCGTGGCCGCCGCCGTCGTGGGATGGGTCACGGCGCGGGGGACCGGCTGGCTCCGCCTCCTCGCCGGTCCGCTGCTCGGCATGGTCGCGATCCACGCCGGCGGCCTGGCGCAGCTCGTCGCGCTCACGGGCAGCGCGCGGGCGGCCTTCGCGGCGGGCGTGGTCCCCTTCGCGCTGGGCGATGCGCTGAAGGTGCTGGTCGCCGCGCTGGTGCTGCGGCGGGCGGCGGGTCGGACGCGGGCGCTCGGGTGAGCGCCCGCGGTGCTGTCGGGGGGGCGTGAGCAGATGGGACGCATGGCGGTGGTCGGCGCCGGCACCATGGGCAACGGCATTGCGCACATCTTCGCCCAGCACGGCTGGGACGTGGCGCTGGTGGACGTCGCGCGACCCGCCCTCGAGCGGGCCGTCGCCACGATCGGGGGCAACCTCGACCGCCAGGTGAAGAAGGGCACGCTCACGGCCGAGCAGCGCACGGCCGCCCTCGGCCGCATCACCACGGCCACCGAGGTCGCCGCGGTCGCCGGCGCGGAGCTGGTGGTCGAGGCCGCGGTCGAGAGCGAGGCCGTCAAGCTCGCGCTGTTCGCCGAGCTGGACCGCGCCGCCCCCGCCGGCGCGGTGCTGGCGAGCAACACCAGCTCGATCTCGATCACGGCGCTCGGCGCCCGCACGGCGCGCCCCGAGGCGGTGATCGGGATGCACTTCATGAACCCGGTCCCGGTGATGGCGCTGGTCGAGGTCATCCGCGGCCAGGCCACCGCGGACTGGGCGGCCGCCCGGGTGATGGCGGTGGCGCGCGAGCTGGGGAAGACGCCGGTGGAGGTGAGCGACTACCCCGGGTTCGTGTCCAACCGCGTGCTCATGCCGATGATCAACGAGGCCGTGTTCTGCCTGATGGAGGGCGTGGCCACGGCCGAGTCCATCGACACGGTGATGAGGCTCGGGATGAACCATCCCCTGGGCCCGCTCGCGCTGGCGGACCTGATCGGGCTGGACACCTGCCTCGCCATCCTCGAGGTGCTGCACCGCGGGCTCGGCGACGACAAGTACCGTCCCTGCCCGCTGCTGCGGCGCCTGGTCGCGGCGGGCCGGCTGGGCCGCAAGAGCGGCCGCGGCTTCTACGACTACCGGGCGCAGGCCACGGCGTGAGCGCGACGGCGGTCCGCCCCGAGGAGCAGGAGCAGATCCTGCAGCTGGTGCGCGACTTCGCGGCCGAGCACATCGCGCCGCGCGCGGCGCGCTGGGACGCGGAGAAGCACTTCGACCGGGACGTGATCGACCGGCTGGGCGCGCTCGGCTTCCTGGGGATGCTGGTGCCGGAGGCGTGGGACGGGCTGGGGCTCGACACGCTCACCTACCTCAAGGCCGTCGAGGAGATCGCCGCGGCGGACGCGTCGGTCGCGGTGTCGGTCGCGGTGCACAACTCGCTGCCGAGCCAGATGCTGCTGCGCCACGGGAGCGAGGCGCAGAAGGACCGCTGGCTGCGCCCGATGGCGCGGGGCGAGCGGCTGGCGGCGTTCGCACTCTCGGAGGCCGACGCCGGCTCCGACGCGGCGGCCCTGCGGAGTCGCGCCGAGCGGCGCGGCGACGGCTGGGTTCTCAACGGCGCCAAGGCGTGGGTCAGCAACGGCGGGACCGCGGACCTCGTGTTCGCGATGGCGAGGACCGACGGTGGCGAGGGACGGGGCGCCCGCGGCATCGGCTGCTTCATCGTCCCGACCGACTCGCCGGGCTACGTGGTCGGCAAGGCCGAGGACAAGATGGGCCTGCGGGCCTCGAACACCACCGCGGTGTACTTCCAGGACCTGGTCCTCGGCGGGGACCATCTGCTGGGCGAGGCCGGCGCCGGATTCGTGTACGCGCTCGAGGCGCTGGACAGCGGCCGGATGGGCATCGCGGCGCAGGCCTGCGGGATCGCGCGCTCGGCGCTGGAGCACGCGTGTCGCTACGCGGCCCAGCGCCGGCAGTTCGGGCGCGCCATCCGGGAATTCGAGGCCATCCAGTTCAAGCTGGCCGATATGGCCACGCGGCTGGCCGCGGCGCGCTGCTTGCTGCACGAGGCGGCGCGGCGCCGCGACGCGGGCGAGCGGGTGACCGCGTGGGCGGCGATGGCGAAGCTGCACTGCTCCGAGACCGCGATGTGGGTGGCCACCCAGGCCGTGCAGGTCTTCGGGGGCTACGGGTACATGCGGGACTATCCGGTCGAGCGGCTGATGCGCGACGCCAAGGCGACGGAGATCTACGAGGGCACATCCGAGATCCAGCGCGTGGTCGTCGCACGCGAGCTGCTGTCATCCTCCACCTGAGCGGGGCACCCGAACGGCGATGGATATCTTCGAGCAGATGGCCGTGAGCGATCACGAGCAGCTGGTGTACTGCCGCGAGGCTTCCTCCGGGTATCGCGGCCTGATCGCCGTCCACAACACCACGCTCGGGCCGGCACTCGGGGGCACGCGCTTCTGGCACTACAAGTCCGAGAGCGACGCGGTCGTCGACGTGCTGCGCCTGTCGCGCGGGATGACCTACAAGGCGGCCGTCGCGGGCCTCTCCCTCGGCGGCGGCAAGTCGGTGGTGATGGCCGACCACGGGACCCAGGACCGGGAGGCGATCTTCCGCGCGCACGGCCGGTTCATCGAGTCCCTGAAGGGGCGCTACATCACCGCGGAGGACGTGGGCACCAGCCCGGCGGACATGGACTACATCCACCTCGAGACCGAGCACGTGGTGGGGCTGCAGGGCCGCTCCGGCGACCCGTCGCCCGTGACCGCCTACGGCGTGTACCAGGGCATCAAGGCGAGCGCGAAGGTGAAGATCGGCAGCGACAGCCTGGCCGGGAAGACGGTGGCGGTGCAGGGCTGCGGGCACGTGGGGTACTACCTGTGCGGGTACCTGCACGAGGAGGGCGCGCGCCTGGTGGTCACCGACATCGACACCGAGAAGGTCAAGCGGGTGGTGGAGGAGTTCCGCGCCCGGGCGGTGGGGCTCGACGAGATCTACGGGGTGCAGGCCGACGTGTTCGCCCCGTGCGCGCTGGGCTCGATCATCAACGACGCGACGCTGAAGCAGCTCAAGGTCAGGATCGTGGCGGGCGGCGCCAACAACCAGCTGGCCGAGGAGCGGCACGGCGACCTGCTGGAGCAGCGCGGCATCCTGTACGCGCCCGACTACGTCATCAACGCGGGCGGGCTGATCAACGTGAACAGCGAGCTGGAGGGCTGGTCGGCGGAGCGCGCCAAGCGGAAGGCGGGCGAGATCTACGACACGCTGCTCCGGCTGTTCGAGCTGGCGAAGGAAGAGGGCATTCCCACGTATCGCGCCGCGGACCGCTTGGCCGAGCGGCGCATCGAGGCGGTGGCCAAGCTGAAGCGGACCTGGGTATGAACCCGACGTCGTGGCAGCCGCATCCCGATCTGGTGGCCGCCGATCCGGTGGTGGCCGACATCCTCGCGCGCGAGACCGCGCGCCAGGCCGAGGGTCTCGAGCTGATCGCCTCGGAGAACTTCCCCTCCTCCGCGGTGCTCGCCGCGATGGGGTCGCCGCTCAACAACAAGTACGCCGAGGGCTACCCCGGCAAGCGCTACTACGGCGGCTGCGAGGTGGTGGACGAGGCCGAGCAGCTGGCGATCGACCGCGCGCGGAAGCTGTTCGGCGCGGCCCACGCCAACGTGCAGCCGCACAGCGGGAGCCAGGCGAACTTCGCGGCGTACCTAGCGGTGGCCAACCCGGGCGACACGCTGATGGGGCTGGCCCTGCGGCACGGCGGCCACCTCACGCACGGGGCGCCGGTGAGCGCGTCCGGGCGGCTGTTCCGCCCGGTGCAGTACGGCGTGCGGGAGAGCGACGGGCTGATCGACCTCGACCAGGTGCGGGCGATGGCGCGGGCCGAGAAGCCGAAGATCATCGTGACGGGCGGCAGCGCCTATCCGCGCATCATCGACTTCGCCGCGTTCGCGTCCATCGCGCGGGAGGTCGGCGCGACGCTGGTGGTGGACATGGCGCATTTCGCCGGCCTGGTGGCGGGCGGCGTGCACCCCTCCCCGGTGCCGCACGCCGACATCGTGACCACGACCACGCACAAGACGCTGCGCGGGCCGCGCGGCGGGATGATCCTCACCACCGACGCCCTGGCGAAGGCGGTGGACAAGCAGGTCTTCCCGGCCACCCAGGGCGGCCCGCTGATGCACGTGATCGCGGCCAAGGCGGTCGCGCTGGGCGAGGCGCTGCAGCCGGGCTTCGCGGGCTATGCGCGCCGGGTGGTCGCCAACGCCCGGGCGCTCGGCGAGGCGCTGCAGGAGCGCGGCTACGTCCTGGTCTCGGGCGGCACCGACACCCACCTGCTGCTGGTGGACCTGCGGGCCGCCGGGCTCACGGGCAAGCTGGTCGAGGAGACGCTGGGCCGGGCCGGCATCACGGTCAACAAGAACACGGTGCCGGGCGATCCGCAGTCGCCGTTCGTGACGAGCGGCATCCGGATCGGCACGGCCGCGCTCACCACCCGGGGGATGGGCGAGGCCGAGATGCGGGCCATCGGCGCGCTGATCCACCGGGCGGTGGAGTCGCGCGACGAGCCGGCCGGTCTCGCGCGGCTGAAGCACGAGGTGCTCGAGCTGGCCGAGCAGTTCCCGCTGTACGGGTTGCCGATGCGCGAAGTGGCGGCAGGCCGGGTCTAGCCGGCCGCGCCGGCCGTCCATCCTGACTGGAGGGAGGCTCCGATGCCCGGACCACGGGCCCCGCGTTCCTCGGCGGAAGTGGTGCGCTCCTCGCTCGACGAGCTGCACTCGCGGCGGAGGCGCCGCGGCGTGCGGCGCACGGTGCTCGGCATCGCGCTGCTGGTGGGCCTGGTGTGGGGCGCCAACCACTTCCTGGTCGGCCGCCCGGTCGATGCCGCGCTGGCGACCGACCCGCGCACCGCCGCCATGGGCGTGGTGGCGCACTTCGACCGCTACGTGAACCTCACCACCCTGGTGCTCGACCTCCGGAGCCCCGGGGTGACCGACACCGACGACGTGCTGCGCGGCGTGCTGGTGGTGGCCCGCGACCTCGGCTCGCTGAGCATCGTCCATCGCATCGTGCTGGCGCGCGACGGCAAGCCGGTGTACGCCCTGACGGGCGACGATTTCCGGAAGGTGGGGCGCACCTTCACCCTGGTGCACAACCCGGTGGTGGCCCTGCGCGACCTGAACGACGCGCTGCGCCTGCCCGGGGGCCAGAAGCCGCCGCTGTCCGATGTCGGCACGACCGCGCGCCGCTGGGCGACCGGCGGCCCGTAGCGCCGCCCGGCGTTCCCTTTGGCGCCACCGCGCCGGCGGCGCTCGTCGCGGTCTCGGGAGCGTTCGTCGCGCCGCCCGCATGACTGACGCTTGCGCCACCGCCGCGGCGGGGCGTAGGTTCGCCTCATGGCCGATGGGCGACGCCGTCCCCGGGCGCCCCGGCCCTCCGGGCCGGTGACGCCGCACAACGCCGACGAGCTCGAAGTCTATTTCAACGACTACGTCCGCGGGTCCCCGGTCGGGTTCGTCTCCACGCCCAAGTGGCGCCCCCCCACCGACATCTACGAGACCGACGACGCCTTCATCGTCGTGATGGACATCGCCGGCGTGGATCCGGGCGAGTTCACCGTCTCGCTCGACGCCGGGATGCTCACGGTGAGCGGCGAGCGGAAGGAGCGCGCCAGCGGCCGCCGCGAGTACCACGCGATGGAGGTGAAGGTCGGCCCGTTCGAGCGGAGCTTCCGGCTCCCGAGGCCGGTGGACGCCGCCTCGCTCCGCGCGACCTACGAGCTGGGGTTCCTCGAGATCCGCCTGTCCAAGCTCCCGGCCGCGCCGCCGCGCGCCGTGGACGTGGTGGGCCGGTGACGCTCCCCCCGGCCGCGCCCGCGCTCGAGGCCGTCGTGCCGGCGCGGCTGCCGGTCCTCGCGCTGGCCCAGACGGTCGTCTTCCCGCACGTCGTGGTGCCGATCGCGGTGACCTCGCCGGCCACGGTCGAGGTGATCGACCGCGTGGTGGAGTCGCACAAGCGCGTGCTGCTGGGCGTGCTGCGCTCGACGGCCGAGAGCGACCTGCCCCCGGGCGTGGTGGAGGACGCGCCGCCGGACGCCGTCCACGAGGTGGGCACGCTGGCGGCGGTGGTCCGGCTGCTGAAGCTGGGCGACGGCTCGCTGCGGATGCTGCTCCAGGGACTGGAGCGGGTGCGGCTGGTGGACCTGCGCGCCGACGGCGAGGGCCTGAGCGCCGGCTTCGCGCCGGTCCCGAGCGCGATCGGCGATCCGCTCAAGACGGAGGCGCTGCGGCGCTCGGTGACGACGCAGATGGAGCGCGTCATCGAGATGACGAACCTGTCGGCCGAGCTGCAGGAGGTGCTGGCGGGGATCACCGACGCCGGCAAGCTCGCGGACTTCGTGGCGGCCAACCTGGACGTGGCCGTGGAGGCCAAGGCGGAGCTCCTGGCCACCGGCGACGTGGCCGCGCGGCTGGAGCGGCTGTCCGCGCTGATCGGCCAGGAGCTGCAGGTGCTCGAGGTGGGCACCCAGATCTCGGAGAAGGTGAAGTCGCGCCTGGACGAGCACCAGCGCGAGTACGTGCTCCGCGAGCAGCTCAAGGCCATCCAGGAAGAGCTGGGCGAGGGCGGGCTCGAAGGCGAGATGGGCGAGCTGCTGAAGAAGCTGGAGGCGGCGAAGCCGTCCGAGGAGGCGCTCGCGGCCGGCCGCCGCGAGCTGGAGCGGCTGGGCCGGATGTCGCCGCAGTCGGCCGAATACCAGGTGAGCCGCACCTACGTCGAGGTCCTGGCCGGCCTGCCGTGGAGCGTGCTCACCGAAGACCGGCTCGACATCGCTCACGCGCGCTCCGTCCTGGACCGCGATCACTTCGATCTCGAGCGGGTGAAGGACCGCATCATCGAGTACCTCGCCGTGCGGTTCCTCAACCCCGAAGCGCACGGGAGCATCCTGTGCTTCGTCGGCCCGCCGGGCACCGGCAAGACCAGCGTCGGCCAGAGCATCGCCGAGGCGCTGGGCCGCCGGTTCGCGCGGATGGCGTTGGGCGGGATGCGGGACGAGGCGGAGATCCGCGGCCATCGCCGGACGTACGTCGGCGCCCTGCCCGGCCGCATCATCCAGCTGCTGCAGCGGGCCGGGTCGCGGAATCCCGTGTTCATGCTGGACGAGGTGGACAAGCTCGGCGCCGACTTCCGCGGCGACCCCACCTCGGCGCTGCTCGAGGTGCTCGATCCCGCGCAGAACCACTCGTTCGTGGACCACTACGTGGAGGTCCCGTTCAGCCTGCGCGACGTGATGTTCATCGCGACCGCGAACACCCTGGCCACGGTGCCGCCGCCCCTGATCGACCGGATGGAGGTGCTGGAGCTGCCCGGCTACACGCCGCGGGAGAAGCTGGAGATCGCGCGCCGCTACCTGGTGCCGCGGCAGCTGCGGGAGACCGGGCTCGCGGGCCGGGAGGTGACCGTCACCGACGGCGCGCTGCAGACCGTCATCGGCGAGTACACGCGCGAGGCCGGCGTGCGGCAGCTCGAGCGCGAGATCCAGCACGTGCTCCGGCAGATCGTGGTGGACGTGGTGGACGGGAGGTCCGCGGGCCTGCGCGTCACCACGCGCACGGTGCGACGGCGGCTCGGGCCGCCCAAGGTGCTGCCCGAGGTCGCCGGCCGGGAGCCCGAGGTGGGCGTCATGACCGGCCTGGCGTGGACGCCGACCGGGGGCGACATCCTGTTCATCGAGGCGCTCAAGATGCCGGGCAAGGGCGCGATCCTCATCACCGGCCAGCTGGGCGACGTGATGCGGGAGTCGGCCGAGGCCGCGTGGAGCCTGGTGCGGTCCAAGGCGCTGGCGCTGGGCGTCGATCCCGCGACCTTCCAGACGGCGGACGTGCACCTGCACGTGCCGGCGGGGGCGGTGCCGAAGGACGGGCCGTCGGCGGGCGTCGCGATCGCGACGGCGCTCGCGTCGCTGGCTTCCGGCCGCCCGGTGCGTCCCGACGTGGCGGCGACCGGGGAGCTGACCCTGCGCGGCCACGTCTTGCCGGTCGGTGGGATCAAAGAGAAGTTGATAGCGGCCGAGCGGGCCGGCATCCGCCTGGTGCTGGCGCCGGCGCGCAACGCGGCCGACGTGGCCGAGGTGCCCGAGGAGGTCCGGAAGAAGTTGGAGATCCGCCTGGTGGACACGGTCGACGCGGTGCTCGAAGCCGCGCTGCTGCCGGCGAGGGCGGTGGCCGCGCGGCCGGCGGCGCGCGAGCGCGCCGGCGGTGCCGCGCCGGGCCCCGCCGCGCGGAGCGTGCCGTGACCGCGAGGCGGATTCCGCGGGAGTCCGGGCGGCGCGGACGTGGTGCCGGGTGCGCGATACCCGAGGCGGCGCGGTGAGCCAGCTCGAGTTCGCCGACGAGCTGATGGCGCGCATCAGCCCGAGAGCCGGCCGCTTCCATCCGCGCGCGTTCTTCTTCGTGCTGGCGGCACTCGAGCGCCACCAGGAGCGCCTGTCGGAGCGCCGCCACGTGTCCGGCGGCGAGCTGTCGCACGCCTGCCGCGAGCTGGCGCTGGAGCAGTACGGCCTGCTGGCGCGCACGGTGCTGGAGCACTGGGGCATCCGGACGACCGGCGACTTCGGCGAGATCGTGTACGCCCTGATCGACGCGGGGCTGCTGATCCGCCGGCCGGAGGACCGCCCGGAGGATTTCCAGGGCGTCTTCCACTTCGAGCGCGCGTTCGAGGACGAGTACGTGTGGGCGAAGGATGTGATGCGCGAGGGTGAAGGTGAGAGGTGAGGGGTGAGAGGTTCGAGTGAGCAGTGAGAAGTGAGAGGTGAGAAGCGAAAGGCGTGAGAGGTGAGACTCACCTCTCACCCTCACTGCCTCACGCTTCCCGACTTCTCGCCTCTCACCTGAACGACTCACGTCTCACCTCTCACCCGGGTGGGGGCGGTCGGGAAGGGAGGCTCGGCATGGAAGACCGGCAATGGCCACCCTGTCGGAAGTGCTCGCAGGGTCTGCTCATCCCCCTGTCCGATTATGGCCGGGACGGGGCCCCGATCACCTACAAGGCCTGGGTCTGCACCAACCCCGAATGCGGCTTCAACATCCGGATCGACAACGGCGAGATCTCCTTCGGCCGCGCGATCGGGCAGTCCCACACCAAGTGAGAGCGGCCGGACGCGCCGGGGCACGGTGACCGGGCGGGCCGCTCGCCGGGCGGGAACCCCATGACGGCCACCGTGCGCGTCCGCCAGCCGGCCGTCGCCGGCTCCTTCTATCCGGCGCAGCCGACGCAGCTGGTGGCCGCGGTGCGCGAGCTGCTCACCGTGGCCGGGGCCGAGCCGCGACCCGCGCTCGCCGCCGTCGCCCCGCACGCGGGCTACGTGTACTCGGGCCGCACGGCGGGCCAGGTGTTCGCCCGCCTCGAGGTGCCGCGATGCTGCGTCGTGCTGGCACCCAACCACACGGGATTCGGCGAGGCGGAAGAAGGCGGCAGCGTGTACGCCGTCGGGTCGTTCGTCACCCCGGCCGGCGAGATCCCGGTGGACGAGGCGACCGCGGCCGCGCTGCTGGCGAGCTGCGACCTCCTCGAGGACGACCCGGCGGCGCACGCGCGGGAGCACGCGGTCGAGGTGGAGCTGCCCTTCCTGCTCGCGCGGCAGCCGCGCGTGACCGTGGTGCCGGTCGTGCTCGGCTGGTCCGACTGGCCCCGGACCCGGCGGCTCGGGGAGGCGCTCGCGGCGGTGGTCCGCGGCTCGCCGGAGCCGGTGCTCCTGGTGGCCAGCTCCGACATGAACCACTACGAGAGCGCGGCGGTGGCCGCCGAGAAGGACGGCCTCGCGCTCGCCGCGGCCGAGCGGCTCGACGGCGAGCAGCTGCTCGAGGTCACGCGCCGCCACCGGATCTCGATGTGCGGGCGGGTGCCGGCCGCGGCGGTCCTGCACGCCGCCCGGCTGCTGGGCGCGGTGACGGCCGAGGTGGTGCACCGCTCGCATTCGGGCCAGGTCACCGGGGACGACTTGTCGGTGGTGAGCTACGCCGGGGTGATCGCGCGATGATCCAGCGATGGCCGCAGCGGTTCGTGCGGGCGACGCGGAGAATGCTCGCGGCACGGCCCGAGCCCCTCAGGGCGCGATGAGCGTCGTGCCGGTGCTCTCGTCGGCCGAGGCGCAGGAGTGGGACCGCCTGTCGCGGGAATTCGCCAAGATCCCGAGCCGCGTGCTCATGGAGTCGGCGGGGCGCGCGGTGGCCGCAGCGGTCGCCAGGGAGTTCGCGTCGCGGCTCCCGCTCGGCGTGCTGGTCGCCGCCGGCACCGGCAACAACGGCGGCGACGGGTACGTGGCGGCGCGCGCGCTGGCGGCGCAGGGCGTGAGCGTGACCGTGGCGACGCTGCCGGGCGACCCGTCGCCCGACTGCCTCGAGAACAAGATCCTCGCGACGATGCACGGTGTCCACGTCATCGAGGCCGGGGACGAGTGGGGCGGCTGCGGCGTGGCGGTGGACGCGCTGCTGGGCACCGGCGCCAGGGGCGCGCCGCGCGGGCCCGCGGCCGCGGCCATCGAGCGCCTGATGCGGCTGGCCGCGCCGGTGGTGGCGGTGGACGGCCCGTCGGGCCTCGACCTGTCGACCGGCGTGGTGCACGCGCCCTGCGTCCGCTCGTCGGTGACGGTGACCTTCGGGGGGCTGCGGCGCGGCCACCTGCTGCAGCGCACGGTCTGCGGCTCGGTGCTGGTCGCCGACATCGGGTTCCCGCCGCCGGACCCGTCGTGGCCGAGCATGGTGACCGACGGGTGGCTGCGCGAGGTGCTGCCGCCCTTCAGCGCCGAGATGCACAAGGGGGATCGCGGCCGCGTCGTGATCGTGGGCGGGAGCGAGGGCATGGCGGGCGCGGTCATCTTCGCCGCCAAGGCGACGGCGCGCTCGGGCGCCGGCCTGGTGAAGATCGCCGCCCCCGAGGCCACGGTGCGGGCCGCGCAGGCCAACAACCCCGACCTGATGACGGTCACCACGCCGCTGGAGCCGCCTTTGCAGGAGCCGCTCCTCGAGGCGCTGCATTGGGCGGACGTGGTCGTGCTCGGTCCCGGCTTCGGGCGCGGCGCGGCGCGCGACCGGTTCGCCCGCGACGTGCTCGGCGCGGCCCGGGGCGCCGTGCTGGTGGATGCCGACGGCCTGGTGGCGTTCCGCGGCGCCGCGGCGGAGCTGGCGGCGTTGCTGGCCGGGCGGCACGCGCTGCTGACGCCGCACCGGGGCGAGTTCGCGGCGCTGTTCCCCGACCTCGCGGAGCGCACGCGCCAGGACCCGTTCGGCGCGGCGGCCGAAGCGGCGTCCCGGGTCGGCGTGGGCGTGCTGCTCAAGGGCGTGCCCACGGTGGTCGCCTCGCCGGGCGTGCCGCCGCTGGTATCGGCCGCGGGCAACCCGGGCCTCGCGACCGGCGGCACGGGCGACGTGCTGTCCGGCATGGCCGCGACCTGGCTGGCGCGCGGCGCGCCGCCCCAGATCGCGGGGGCGGCGGCGGCCCACGTGCACGGCCGCGCGGCGGAGAACCTCGCCCAGCACCGTTCGGTGCGCACGCTCCGGCCCGACGACCTCCTCGCCGTGCTGAGCCCGTTGTGGCGCGAGCTGGCCGAGAAGGAGATCCGGGTGGATCCGCCGTTCGTCGCCCGGCTCGAGCCGCCCGCCGTCCATTAGTGCGCGGTCTTCCGCTGCTCTGCCTCGTGGCCGCCGTCGCCCCCGGCGCCGCGCGCGCGCAGCCGGCGACCTCGCGCTTCTGGCGGCCGGAGGAGCGTGCCCTGGTCACGGACCTCGCCGGCGTCACCGCCGTCGCCGCCACCCAGCTCGTGGTCTACGCGGCGACGCGCGACGCGCTCGCCGTGTACGACCGGGGCACCCTGGCACTCCGCGAGGTGGTGGGGACCATCGACGGCTACCCCGGCGGCCAGGTCACGGCGATGGTGGCGGATCCGTCGGACGACACCGCGTGGCTCGGCGGGCTCGGGGGCTGGGCCAGCTACGAGCCGTTCAACCGGCGCTTCGAGGCCGGCGCGCTGCCGGGCGCCGTGGACCAGGTCGTGCTCGACGCGACCGACCCGTCGCGCGGCGCGTTCTTCCACACGCCGTCCGGATGGTATTTCGTGTCCCGATTCGGCATCGGCGCCGAGCCCGCGCACGATCTCCCGCCGCCGGGCCGCCGCATCGCTTCGCTGGGCCCCCAGGACCTGCTGGTGAAGGCGCCGGGATTCGACCTGGTGCGGCTGCGGATCCAGCGCGACGAACACCTGCGCACCTGGCGGATCACCGGGGCGGCGATGACGCCGGCCTCCTCCGACCTGTTCGTCGCGACCGACGGCAACGGCCTCTTCAAGGTGGACGTCACCAGCTACGACCTGCAGCGCCTCCCCTCGGGCCTGCTGGCGGCGCCGACCGGCGCCGTGACGGTGGCGGGCGACGAGGTCTGCGCCGGCGTGGATGCGCGCTTCCGCTCCGTGCGGCGCGGCGTCACCTGCTTCACGCCGGACCTGGCGCGGTTCGACGCCTTCGAGGGGAGCGTGGTGACGGGCCTGCCCGGAACCGTCGTCCGCCGGCTGCTGGTGACGCCCGGCGCCGTGTGGGCGGCGACTGATCAGGGCGCGCTGCGGCTGGACCGCGAGTCCGGCACCGTGCGCCAGTTCGACACGCACAATGGACTGCCCTCGCTCGACGTGCGCGCGCTCGCGCCCGCCCCGGCCGGCGTGTGGATCGGCACGGCGCACGGGCTCGCGCTGGTGCCCGACGGCGGCGGAGCGCTGCGGGCGTCGGCGACCATGCTGCTCGACGCCGCCGTGCTCTCGCTCGCATCGCGCGGCGACACCCTGTGGCTCGGCACGAGCGCCGGGCCGTTCCTGCTGCCCCCGGAGGCCGACGCGCCGCTCCGCGTGGCGCCGGATCATCCGGACCTGGCCGTGCCGATCGTCGCGCTCGCGCTCAAGGGCGACACGCTGCTCGCCGCGAGCGACTCGCGGCTCGCGTGGCTGGCCGCGGGCACCTGGCACGAGAGCGCCGGCTCCGGCTCGTCGATCGGGCAGTTCACGGCGGTGGCCGCGGACGCCGAGGGCTTCTGGGTCGCGGGCACGCTGGGCCTGGGGTTCCTGCAGCCGGCGCGCGCGGTGTGGCGCACGCTCACCGCGCCGGGCGACGTACCCCAGCCGGTGAGCGACGTGGCGGCGGGCTCACGGTACGCGTGGGCCGCGACCCCGATCGGCGTGGTGCGCCTCGAGCGGCGGGTGCTGGCGCCGTGAGGGCCCGCCCTCGCTCCATGAGCGTTCTTCGCGCCGCCCGCACGACGGCCCGCAGCCGCTCGGAGACCATGGCGCCGTGACCGGCCCGCTCGAGACGCCGCTCGGCCCGGGCGTCGAGTTCGACCGGATCCGCGCCCTCGCGGCCGCCTGGGGCCAGCGCGCGCGGGGACTCGGTGACGACTGCGCGTTCCTCGAGGCCGGCGGCGAGCGCCTCGCGCTGTCGGTGGACCTGTCGGTCGAGGGCGTGCACTTCCGGCGCGAGTGGCTCGCGCCGGCGGAGATCGGCTACCGCGCCGCGGCGGCGGCGCTCTCGGACCTCGCCGCGGTGGCCGCCGAGCCGCTGGCGTTGCTGCTGGCGGTCGGCCTGCCGGCGGGCGAGCCCGAGGCGACCCTGGCCGCCATCGGCGACGGCGTCGCCGACGCCGCCGCGGACGCGGGGGCCACGATCGTCGGCGGGGACACCTCGCGCGCCCCCGGGATCGTGATCGACTGCTGCGTCGTCGGCCGGGCCGCGGCGCCGGTGTTCCGCCGCGGCGCCCGACCCGGCGACGTGGTGGTCGTGACCGGCGCGCTCGGCGGGCCGCTGGCGGCGCTGCTCGAGTGGCGCGCGGGCCGCCCGCCGCCGCCGGCGGCGCGCGAGCGGTTCGCGCGTCCCGCGGCGCGCCACGGCGCGGCGCGGTTCCTCGCCGCGCACCGGGCCCACGCGATGATCGACGTCTCGGACGGGCTCGCGGGCGACCTCGGGCACCTGCTGGCCGCCTCCGGCGTCGGCGCGACGCTGGCGGTGGACCGCCTGCCGGTGCTCCCCGCCGCCGCCAAGGTCGCCGCCCGCGCGGGCGAGCCGCCGTGGCGGCTCGCGGCCCGCAGCGGCGAGGAGTACGAGCTCCTGGCCGCGGTGCCGCCGGACGCGGCGGCGACGGTGGTGGCGGAGTGTCCGGTCCCGGTCACCGTCATCGGGGTGATCGACGCGGAGCCCGGGCTCCGGGCCACGGAGCGCGGCGCCGCGGTCTCGCTGCCGGGCGGCTTCGACCACTTCGGGACGGCGTAGCGTGCGCGCCGTCCGCTACCTGGTCGCCCTGCTGGTCGGCACCCTGTGGTACGGCTCCAAGGTGATCCTGGCGTCGTGGCTGCGGCGGCCGCACGCGCGCGGGGGCGTGTACCAGCGCTCCGGGCACGACTGGGCCGGAATGCTCCTGCGCGCGGCCGGCGTGTCCGTGACGGTGAGCGGCACCGAGCACCTGTCGCAGCGCGAGGCGCAGATCGTGGTCGCCAACCACCAGTCGTGGTTCGACATCCTCGCCCTGTTCTACGTCCTGCCGGTCGAGATCCGGTTCGTCGCCAAGAAGGAGCTGTTCGCGATTCCGTTCTTCGGCTCGACGCTCCACGCCCTCGGCCACATCCGCCTCGACCGCACCAACCTCAAGCAGGCCATCGGCGCGTACGAGCAGGCGGCCCGCTACATCCACGAGCAGCGGCTCAGCGTGCTGGTGTTCGCGGAGGGCACCCGCTCGCGGACCGGCGAGCTGCAGCCGTTCAAGAGCGGCCCCTTCGTGCTGGCGATCGAGAGCGGCGCGCCGGTCGTCCCGGTCTACGTCGCCGGCACGTTCGGCATCCTGCCCAAGGGCTCCATCCGGGTGCGGCCGCACCCGGTCGAGGTCCTGGTCGGCGCGTCGATCGCGTCGGCCGGACTCACCATCGACGACCGCGGCGCGTTGCGCGACCGCACCCGCGAGGCGGTCGCCCGACTCCGGGCCGGGAGCGTTGACGCTCCGCGCGCCCCCGCATAGGTTGGCGAACCATGAGCACGATCATCGACGTACACGCGAGAGAGATCCTGGACAGCCGCGGCAATCCGACGGTCGAGGCGGAAGTCGTCCTGGCGTCGGGCACGTCCGCCACGGCCGCGGTTCCCAGCGGCGCGTCCACCGGCGAGCACGAGGCGCTGGAGCTGCGCGACGGCGAGGAGGGGCGCTACGGCGGCAAGGGCGTGCGGGACGCCGTGCGCAACGTCAACGAGGTCATCGGCCCGCGCCTGGAGGGCGCCGACGCCGACGACCAGGTCGGCGTCGACGACCAGCTGCTCGACCTCGACGGCACGGCCAACAAGTCCCACCTCGGCGCCAACGCCATGCTGGCGGTGTCGCTCGCCGTGGCACGCGCGGCCGCGCGCGACCTCGGCCAGCCCCTGTACCGCTACCTCGGCGGCGTGATGGCGCACGTGCTGCCCGTGCCGATGATGAACGTCCTGAACGGCGGCGCCCACGCCTCGAACAACGTGGACGTGCAGGAGTTCATGATCGTGCCCGTGGGTGCGGAGCGCTTCCCCGAGGCCCTGCGCATCGGCGTCGAGGTGTTCCACTCCCTCAAGAAGGTGCTGTCGAAGCAGGGGCTCTCGACAGCCGTCGGCGACGAGGGCGGCTTCGCGCCGACCCTCGCCTCCAACGAGGCCGCGCTCGAGGCGTTGCTGGTCGCCGTGAAGGAGGCGGGCTACACGCCGGGCGAGGACGTGGTCTTCGCCCTGGATCCGGCCGCCTCCGAGTTCTACGACGACGGCCGGTACGTCTTCAAGAAGAGCGGCGGGCCGGCGCGCACCGCGGCCGAGATGATCGACCTGTACGCGTCGTGGGTGGACAAGTACCCGATCGTCTCCATCGAGGACGGCCTGGCGGAGGACGACTGGGAGGGGTGGGCGAAGCTCACCGAGGCGCTCGGGGACCGGATCCAGATCGTAGGCGACGACATCTTCGTCACCAACCTGGACCGGCTGGCGAAGGGCATCGAGGAGGGCGTGGGCAACGCGATCCTCATCAAGCTGAACCAGATCGGCACCTTGACCGAGACGCTGGACTGCATCGACCTCGCCAAGCGGAACGGCTACGCGACCGTGATCTCGCACCGCTCGGGCGAGACCGAGGACACGTTCATCGCGGACCTGGCGGTGGCGACCGGTGCCGCGCAGATCAAGACCGGGAGCGCCAGCCGGACCGACCGGGTGGCGAAGTACAACCAGCTGCTGAGGATCGCCGAGGAGCTGGACGACGTGGCGTACTACCCGGGGAAGTCGTTGTACCGTCCGTGAACCGGCGGATGCTGGTGGGGGGCGTCGTGGCGGGCATGGTGGCCTTCGCCGTCCTGGGCGGGGAGTACTCGTCGCTGGACCTGTGGCGGATGCGGCGGCAGGTGGGCCGGGAGCAGCGGGCCATCGTGCGGCTGCGCCACGACGTGGATTCGCTCACCCAGGCGGCGGGCGCGCTGAAGACCGATTCGGCCACCCAGGAGCGCGTGGCGCGCGAGAGCTTCGGGATGATCCGGCCCGGGGAGATGCTTTACGAGGTGGTGCCGCCCGACAGCGCGGGGCGCTGATCCGCGGCCGCCGGCGGGCGGCCGGCCGCCGCACGCGGGGTGTCTTGACCGGTCCCGGCGCGGGGACTAGGTTTGGCGTCAGCGACGCGGGGTGGAGCAGCCTGGTAGCTCGTCGGGCTCATAACCCGAAGGTCGCGGGTTCAAATCCCGCCCCCGCTACTCGAGAGGCGGCCCCGAGGTCGGAGCCGCCTCTCGTCGTGAGCAGGCCAGAGTAGCTCAGGTGGTTAGAGCAGCGGAATCATAATCCGCGTGTCGGGGGTTCGAATCCCTCCTCTGGCATCAACGCTCTTCGGCCCGCCAAGTGCGACTTGGCGGGCTTTTTACTTAGCGAATTACATAGTGCCCGGCCTGAGGGGGTCGGAACAGGTCTGCGTGCCTAGATCGGCGCATGTCTAGGTGCGCGCTGCGCCCCTAAGTCATTGTGTTGCATCAGGTCTAGGCACTCTAGGAGATGTAATGGGAGCCGAGTGGCGATGGGCGTCGCCCGCGTACCCGGTGAAATCCCCATCGTGTGGGGCACCCCGAAACGGACCCGCCGATGGCAACGAACTGGATTGAGCACGAGTGGCCGGCCTCTAAGGTCACCTGAGTCCGCGGTCCTAATCTTAGATCGCGTCCAAGCCATCCGGAGCGTTCTCCCTATCAAGAGTGTACGCGCTGATCTTCGCGCGAAGATGGTCGAGCCAAGCCTCGACACCAGTGGCCCCAGCCCGCTGCAACACCTGCGCAAAGGCGATCTGCTCGCGACAACACACCGCCTCCTCATGATGCCTCGAGTCGGGCCAAGTGGAGACCCGTGCATGCGCAAGCCGTGCGTGCGTTGCCTCGTGAACCAGGTCCAGCGCGATCACCGGTGCTTCGTATTCGACTGCAATGGCCTCGGCGAGGTAGCAGGTCTTTGTCAAGTCGGAGTACACGCTGTTTCTCCAAGGCACAACGACGAGCCGACGCACGTCTCGCAGCAGACGTCGATACCTCCGAGGGTCGAGACGATCCATGAGCACAAGCGCCGCCTCGACCTTCCCCCAAAGGGGCGTTGCCTTACTGGTATTGTGAATCCTCACCGACAATCCGTGTAGCTTCCTAGGGCGGCACGCCGCGAACTCAAGTCCTTCTGAGAGGGCAAGTACCGGACTAAGGGCCCAGTAACGGAGCCAATAACCGAAGTGTCGTATCGCTCGCAAGCTCATTGACTGGTCGACCACCCCAGGGTGGAGGTCCGGCTGTGTTCGGCTTTCTGCGTCGCCTCGCGGCGGGCTCTCGCATCATGAAGGTGCGCCACATGATCGGCCTAGAAACGCGGACCAGCAAGGGCAGGCCGCCCGTTGACAGCACGAAGCGAGACGCGCAAGACGTCGAGCTGTTCGCCCAGCACGTGAAGCCACTCGGCGGGCGCCTTCCAAGAGACATTGTGTCGCCGGAAGTGTGGGCCCAGGGCTACGGGCGGATCATCGAATGGGCCGATGCACTCATAGCCAGCGCGAGGCGACATTGCCCTGGCCTTCCACACATCCACTTCGATTTTGTCTTCAATGAGAGCATCAATGCGCAGGCGTTCAAGAAGGAGGGAAGGTACTTCGTCGCGTTGTATACCGGCACACGGTACATGCTCGAGTTGGTCTTCTTCAAGATGCTGTCTGATGCACGCCTGTTCCCGTTTGTGCCATCGGCCGCGGAGGAGGGCAGCAGGCCGGCGCCATTCAGCTACTCCGTCCGAGCCGAAGAGATGTACAGGGCTGGCATCCGTCCGGTCCGACCCAAGTCCCAAGATCGGTGGGCCTACGCAACTCAGCTGCTGCACCGCGCGTTCCTATTCCTGATCGGTCACGAAATCGCGCACATCACGCTTGGGCATGTCGACTTGCTAGCAGACAGGCACGCCGGCGCCCTGCCCGAGGTGGGATGGAATCTTCCCACGGAGGAAGACGTCCTTGAGAGGCAGGCGATGGAGGCTGATGCCGACCGGCGATCGGTCATCAGCGCCATGGCGTCGGCCAAGCTGGCGCACGAGGCGCCGATACCGGATAGGCCCCGGTGGGTAGACAGCCGCCGGTCGGTGACGGACCTGATCTTCGACTGGTCGTTCGCGATGAACTGTGTCTTCCGGATCTTCGGAGACGTTGACGTCCTAGAGCCAGAGTTGGGGCGCGTTAGCCACCTGCCTGGCCCCATGCGCCGCTTCATGGCGTCTGTGGATGCTGCCACTTATGTCGGTGAGGTGTGGAAGCCCGCTGAAGCAAAGGCCACCGTGTGGAAGGCGTTGCGGCATGGTATCCTCTACACAGAGTTGGCGTTCATGACCCTGATGAACCAAGAACGCAGCGGCAAGGGTGTCATCCACGCATTTAGTCGGTCGGGCCGAGAATACGCCACCAGAGTAGGCGCCTACAGTCACAACACCCTTGCCAGGAAGCTCGAGCCGTTCGCCTTCGAGGCGACCATCAGTTAGCAGCCGGTGGTTGGCTTGAACCCGCCCGCGCTGGCGGCCGGGGCGGCCGGACTGCATATCATTACCCGGCGCCACGCGGGCCCCTCGCAGCCGTCGAGCTGCGGCGAGCCACGCGACCAGCACGCGAGGGTCCAGCCATGGCCCATGTACTCCGTGTCGAGCACCGAGGCGTCTACCTCTATGCGGCGGTGGCCGGTGACAACACGCCGCAGGATGTCCGGGAGTACCTCGCCGACGTCCAGGCAGCGTGCGTGTCGTCCGGGTGTCCCCGGGTCCTCATCGAGGAGAACCTCGCGGGCCCGAGCCTCGGGACCATGGACATCTTCGCCATCGCGGCGGGGGGCGGCAGGAAGGCGGCGACCTCGATCGCCAAGATCGCCTATCTGGACCTCAACCCGGACCACGAAGCGAAGGGCATGCAGTTCGCGGAGAACGTGGCGGTGAACCGCGGGCTCAACGTCCGGCTGTTCACCGACCGGCGCGAGGCCGAGGCTTGGCTGTCGGCATAACCCCCCGCCACCGCTTCCTCGCCGCCCGCGCCGCCTACGCGGCGGTCATCCTGCTGGCCACGCTCACCGACCTCCACTTCTCCGGCGACCTGGCCGCGGCCGCGGGTCGGCTGGCACGCGCCTTCACGCCGTCCCTGGGCTGGCGCGACGCCGTCGACGGGCTGCGGAACGTCGCACTGTTCGCGGGCCTCGGGGCGGTGTGGGTGGTGACGTCGCTCACCGGCCGCGCGGGCGAGGAGGTCCGGCGCGCGACCTGGATCGGGCTTGCCCTCAGCGCCACCGTCGAGGGGCTGCAGGTCTTCTCGCCGGTCCGCATCGCCAGCATCGTGGACCTCGCCACCAACACGTTCGGCGCCTTCGCGGGCGCCGCCGTCACCGCGCTGCTCATCTACGAGATCCAGCGCTCGCGGGGTGCGCGCTCGTACCTCGGCCTGCCGGCGTCGCTCGTGGCCGCGGGCTACGGCCTGGCCGTGCTCGTCGAGGCCGCGGTGCCCCTGTTCCAGTCGCAGCCGGTGGCCGGCATCGAGGCTGGGCCGCTGGGCTCCCTCCGGATCGCGCTCGGCACGTCGAGCTTCTGGCCGGGCCCCGAGCAGGCGTTCGACGTGCTGCTGTTCGCGCCCGCGGGCTTCCTCGCCGTGATGGCGCTCGCCGAGCGGGGGAAGGAGGCCGGCCGGATCTGGCTGCCGGTCGCCGTGGCCGGCGCCGCGCTCGCGGTCGCCGCCGAGCTGGGGCACGGGGCGATCCGCGTGCCGATCCGCTGGGGTGCGGCGTTGCTCCACGCCGCGGCCCTGGCCGGGGGCGCGTGGGCCGCCGGCCGGTGGCTGGGGACGCTGAGCCGCCGGCTGCGCGGGCCGGCGCGCGCCCGGGCGGCGATCGTGGCGGCCGCCGCGCTGCTCGCGCTGTGGGGGTGGCGCCCGCTGGTGCCGCAGACGGACGCGAGCCTGATGGCGGCGCAGTTCACCACCGAGCACCTCGTGCCGCTCCAGGCCCTGGCCGGCGAGCAGGACGCCTTCAGCGCCCTGCACGTCGCCCAGCAGTTCCTGCTGTACCTGCCGTTCGGCGCGCTGCTGGCCGTGTGGCCGCTGCGGCTCACCGGCCGCTGGGCGCACCTGTGGCCCGCGCTGTGGCTCGCGGCCGCCGTGGAGCTGGGTCACATCCTGATCGCGGACCGCTTCTTCGACGTGACCAACGCGCTGCTCGCCTGCGCCGGCCTGGCGATGGGCTGGGTCGCGGTACGCCGCTCGGGCTTCCGACCGTACGGCGCCGCCTGGCCCGCGCCGGCCGCCTCGAGCGCCGCCGGCCAGAGCCCGCGTCGCTGAGTTGCCATCGCACCGCCGCGGCCGCAGCTTAGGTCGCGTTCATCGTCGGCCGGAATCGCCCACTCACCCGGAGCCACCCGTGTCGCTCGTGTTCGCCCTGCTGCTCGCCGGCGCCCAGCAGCTTCCCGGTCAGGTCCCCGACACCGTGCACGCCACCGTGCACCGCATCTTCGGCACGCGCGACTTCGCCCCGGAGCGCTTCGGCCCCGCCCGGTGGATCGAGGACGGTGCGGCGTACACGACCGTGGAGCGCGCCGCGCAGGGCAAGGGCCGGGACATCGTCCGCTATGCCACGGCGACCGGCGCGCGCAGCGTGCTGGTGGCGGCGCAGCGGCTCGTGCCCGCCGGCGACACCGTCCCGCTCGACTTCGACGACTACGGCTGGTCGGCGGACCGCCGCCTGCTGCTGCTGTTCACCAACACGCGCCGCGTGTGGCGGGAGAACACGCGGGGCGACTACTGGGTCCTGGACCTCAAGACCGGCGCGCTGCGCAAGCTCGGCGGCGACGGGCCACCCTCGACGATGATGTACGCCAAGTTCTCCCCCTCGGGGGACCGGGTGGCGTACGTGCGCCAGGGCGACCTCTACGTCGAGCGGCTGGCCGACGGCGCGGTCACCAGGCTGACCAGCGGCGCCACCGCGACGCTCGTCAACGGCATGACCGACTGGGTGTACGAGGAGGAATTCGGGCTGCGCGACGGGTTCCGCTGGTCGCCCGACGGGACCAGGATCGCTTACTGGCAGTTCGACATGTCCGGCGTCGGGACCTTCCTGCTGATCAACGACACCGACTCGCTGTACCCGTTCACCATCCCGGTCCAGTATCCGAAGGTGGGCACGCCGAACTCGGCGGTGCGCGTGGGCGTCGTGGCGGCCGCCGGCGGGCCCACGACCTGGATCCGGGTGCCCGGCGACTCGCGCAACACCTACCTGCCGTGGATGGAATGGGCCGGGCCGGGCGAGCTGCTGCTCCAGCACATGAACCGCCGCCAGAACGTGGACGAAGTGCTGATGGCCGACGCGGCGAGCGGCGCCGTGCGCACGGTGCTCTCGGAGCGGGACAGCGCGTGGGTGGACCTCGAGACCGGCGTGCCGTGGGTGGACGGCGGGCGCCGCTTCCTGTGGACCAGCGAGCGCGACGGCTGGCGCCACGTCTACTCGGTGTCGCGCGACGGACGCGACGTGCAGCTGGTGACCCCGGGCGCGTTCGACGCCGTGCAGCTGGTGGCCGTGGACTCGGCGGGCGGCTCCCTCTACTTCATCGCGTCGCCGACCAACGCCACCCAGCGCTACCTGTACCGCTCGCGGCTCGACGGTCGCGGCACCGCCACCCGGATCACGCCGGCGGGGCTGGCGGGCACGCACGGTTACGACATCTCGCCGGACGCCCGGTGGGCGATGCACACGGCCTCGAGCGCGGACGCGCCGCCGACGCTGGACCTGGTGCGCCTGCCGGCCCACCAGAGCGTGCGGACCCTGGTGGACAACCACGCCCTGCGGGCGGCCGCGCAGCCGTTCCTCGCCCGGCCCACCGAGTTCTTCACGGTGACGGCCGACAGCGGAGTCACGGTGGACGGGTACCTCGTTCGGCCACGGGACTTCGACTCGACCCGGACCTACCCGGTGCTCGTGTACGTCTACGGCGAGCCGGCGGGGCAGACGGTGCGCGACGCGTGGGGCGGGTCGGGCTCGCTGTGGTACCACGCGCTGGCCGACCTCGGCTACCTGGTGGTGAGCTTCGACAACCAGGGCACGCCGGCCCCCAAGGGCCGCGCCTGGCGCAAGGTGGTCTTCGGTGAGATCGGGTCGCGGTCGAGCCGGCAGCAGGCGCACGCCGTCCGCGCGCTCGCCCGCTCGCGCCACTACGTGGACTCCACCCGCGTCGCGATCTGGGGCTGGAGCGGCGGCGGGTCGAGCACGCTGCAGGCCATGTTCCGCTACCCCGACGTGTACCAGGTCGGGATGGCCGTGGCGTCGGTCGCGGACGAGCGGCTGTACGACACCATCTACCAGGAGCGGTACATGGGGCTCCTGCCCGACGACTCGGCCGCCTACGACCGCGCCTCCGCCATCCACTACGCGGATGGCCTGAGGGGGAGCCTGCTCATCGTCCACGGCTCCGGCGACGACAACGTGCACTACCAGGGCGACGAGCGCCTGGTGAACCGCCTGGTCGCGCTCGGCAAGTCGTTCGACTTCATGGTCTATCCGAATCGCTCGCACTGCATCTGCGAGGGCGCGGGCACGACCGAGCACGTCTACCAGCTTCTCACCCGGTACCTGCTGGCGCACCTGCCCGCCGGCGGCCGCTGAGCGGAGGGAAGGGGGGCCGGGCGGCCCGTCGCGGGTCGCCCGGAACCGGGGGATCGGGGCGTGAGCCGGTGGTGCCTCCGGCCGGCGCGCCGCCCGGCGCTTTGCGACGCCCGTCACCGCGCGTAGCGCCGGGGTCGTTACCATAGTTAAGCTTGGTGTCCCGTGCGCCGACTTCTGCCCGTCGCCCCGCTGTCTAAGCTGCCCGGTTCCATACGGTTGGCGGCCTCGGTGCTGTCCATCGCCGGCACGAGCCTCGTGGCGACGTGCCGGCTGCAGGACCTCGTCAACCCGGGCCGGATCCACACGCTGCAGCTGGCCCCGGCCACCCTGCTGGACTCGGCGCGGGCCGGCAGCCTCTCGCCCCGGGTCACGAAGCTCGCGCTCCAGGTCGGCACCGACGGCGTCACCTGGTCGGTGAAATCGGTGCTGGGCAGCGCGTGGCTGCGGCCGGCGACCACGACCGGGACCACGCCGGACACGGTCTCGGTCGCGCTGGACCCCTCGGCGCTGGGCGGCGGCGTCTACCGCGACACGCTGGTGTTCTCGGTGGCGAGCCTCGCGGTTTCGCCCGTGTCGGTGCCGGTCGAGTTCCGCGTGATGGGGTGCGTGGTCACGAGCCTCGTCACGGGGACGACGATCAGCGACTCCCTGATCGCGGGCGATTGCGCCGCGCCGCACCGCGCGGGGCGGCTCGCCAAGCTGTACAGCCTCACCGGCAACGCCAACGACACCGTCTCGCTGCGGCTCATGTCCCCGGCGTTCGCCAGCTACCTGGTGCTGGACAGCGCCGCGGCCCTGGCCGGCGTGCCGTCGCTCGCCGAGGGCGCCAGCTGTCGCGCCGGACAGAGCGGCGCGTGCCTGACCTACGTGCGGCTCCCGCACGCCGGCACGTACGAGGTGGAGGCGACCAGCGCTTCGGGCGTGGTCACGACGGGGCCGTTCACGTTGAGCCTGACGGCACCGCGGCCGCCGGTGGCGCCCGACACCCTCACCCAGATCTCGAGCGACGGGCTGACGATCGTGCCCGCGGGCGGCACGGTCACCCAGGACACGATCGGCCTCGGGGCCCGCGTCGCGGATCCGGACAGCGATTCCGTGCGGGTGCAGATCGAGGTGCGGCCGCTCGGCACGGCGTTCACCGGCGCCGCCACCGACACCAGCGGCTGGGTCGCGTCGGGCAGCCGGGCGCTGGCGACCGTCACCGGTCTCGCGAACTTCGCGACCTACCACTGGCAGGCGCGCGCGGTCGACGCCACGGGCCGGACGAGCGCCTGGGTGGCCTTCGCCGGCGGCACCAGCGGATTCCAGATCGTCGTGCCCCAGCCGCCGCACGCGCCGGCCAGCCTCGGGCAGTTCAAGAGCAACGGCACGACGGCCATCGCCGTCGGCGGCACGACCAACGAGTCCACGGTGAAGTTCCAGGGGCTGCTCACCGATCCGGACACCACCTCGCAGCTGCGGCTGGACGTGGAGGTCGAGCCGGTCGGCACGGCGTTCACCAACGTCGCCACGGGCTCCAGCACGCCGGTCGGCAACGGGAAGGTCGCGACGGCGACGGTCGCCAACCTCTCCGACAACACCGCGTACCACTGGCAGGCGCGGGCCGTGGACCAGGGAGGCCACGCCGGCTCGTGGGCGTCGTTCGGCGGGAACGCGGAGTCGGAAACCGACTTCGCGGTCGCCATCCCGCCCTCGCAGCTCGCGATCCTGACCCAGCCCGCCGCGGACACCTCGGGCAGCCCGGTCGCCCCGGCCGTGCGCGTGGCCGCGCAGGACGCGCTCGGCAACCTGCTGGCGAGCTACACCGGCACGATCTCGGCCGCCCTCGCCTCGGGCCCGCTGGGCGGAACGCTCTCCGGCACGACCTCGGTCGCGGCGGTCGCGGGCGTCGCGACCTTCGCGAATCTGGTGACGGACAAGGCGGGGACGGGGTACACGCTGCGCTTCAACGCGGGCGCGCTCACCACGACCAGCAGCCCGTTCGCCACGGTGCCCGGCCCGGCGAGCGTCGGGACCTCCGTGGTGACGGCGTCGAGCGGCACGGTGGCCTCGGGCGCGGCGGTGACGCTGACGCTCCAGGCCAAGGACGCGGCGGGCAACAACCTGACCGCGGGCGGCTCGACGGTGGCGTTCACCGCTTCGGGCGGCACCAGCACCGGCGTCGTCGGCGCGACGACGGACGTCGGCAACGGCACCTACACCGCGACGTTCACGGGCGTGGCGTCGGGGACGGCGACGACGATTCACGCGACCATCGGCGGGGTCGCGGTCGCCTCGACGGCGACGGTGACGGTGACGCCGGGGCCGGTGTCGACCAGCCAGTCGGCGGTGACGACCTCCAGCGGGATCGTGGCGTCGGGCGTCGCGGCCACCCTGACGCTGCAGGCGAAGGACGCGGCGGGGAACAACCTCACCGCCGGCGGCCTGACGGTCGCGTTCACGGCCAGCGGGGGCACCAGCACCGGGACCATCTCCGCCACGACGGACCACGCGAACGGCACCTACACGGCGACCTTCACCGGCGTGGCGGCCGGCACGGCGGACACGATCCACGCGACCATCGGCGGCGTGGCCGTCACCAGCACGCTGCCGACGATCCAGGTGACGCCGGGCACCACGGTCAGCGCGAGCCAGACCACGGTGGTCGCGGCGCCGGCCTCCATCGCGGCGTCCTCGGGGAGCGTCACGTCCACGATCACGGTGACGGCGAAGGACGCCGCGGGGAACCCGGTCGCCGGCGTGATGGTCACGCTGGCCGCGACCGGGAACGGCAACAACATCGTGCAGCCGGTCGGCAACACCAACGCCAGCGGGGTGGCCACCGGCTCGTTCAGCAGCACGGCGGTCGGGTCCCACACCGTGTCGGCCAACGCCGGCGGCGTGCTCGCGACGCAGCAGCCGACGGTGACGGTGACCCCGGCGGCTCCGGCGTCGCTCGCGTTCCTCGTGCAGCCGAGCAACGTGTCGGCCGGCGCGGTCATGGCGCCGGCGGTGCAGGTCGAGGTGCTCGACGCGTTCAGCAACCTCGTGACCACGGCGTCCGGGACGGTGAGTCTCGCCCTGACGGTGCCGAACGGCGCAACGCTGACGGGGGGCGGGGCGGCGACGGTCACGAACGGCGTGGCGACCTTCAGCGGCCTCAAGGTGGACAAGGTCGGCACCTACACCCTGACGCCGTCCACGACGGTGAGCGGCGTGACGACCTTCCCGGCCTCCGGGAGCTTCTCCGTCGCGCTCGGCACCGGGCTGCTGCTCGCCTTCACCACCCAGCCGCCCGCCACGATGACGGCGGCCGCGAGCTTCGGGGCGGTCGTGACGGTCCGGGACTCGTCGGGCAACACCGCGACCGGCTTCTCCGGCAACGTGAGCCTCGCGATCGGGACCAACCCGGGCGGCGGGACGCTGAGCGGGACGACCAGCGTGGCGGCGGTGGCCGGGGTGGCCACGTACAGCGGCCTCACCATCAACAAGGTGGGGACGGGCTACACGCTGGTCGCGACGGCGACCGGCCCGGCCAGCGGGACGAGCGCGGCATTCAACGTGACGCCGGGCGCTCCGACCCAGCTGGTGTGGTCGCAGCAGCCGAGCAACGTGGTGGCGGCGGCGACGATGAGCCCGGCGGTGACCGTGACGGTCGAGGACGGCCAGGGCAACGTGGCGACCCAGGCCAGCGGGACCGTCACGCTGGGTCTCACGGGCTCGCCGGCCGGCGCGACCCTGACGGGCGGCGGCGCCACGGCGGTGACGAGCGGCGTGGCGACCTTCGCCGGGCTGAGCGTCAACAAGGTCGGCACCTACACGTTCACGCCGACCACGACCGTGGGCGGCGTCACCACGCTGCCGGTCTCGGGGAGCTTCACGGTGAGCGCGGGCACCGCGACCCAGCTCGCGTTCACCACGCAGCCGTCGAACCTCGGGGCGGGCGGGGTGATCACGCCTGCCGTCGTGGTGGCGGTCGAGGATGCACAGGGGAACACGGTGCCGACGGCCACCAACAGCATCACCGTGGCGATCGGCACGAACCCGGGCGGGGGCACGCTGTCGGGTACGGCGACGGTGGCGGCCGTGGCGGGCGTCGCGACCTTCTCGAACCTGAGCATCGACCGGGTGGGGACGGGCTACACCCTGACCGCGGCGGCGACGGGCCTCACCGGGGCGACCAGCGCCGCGTTCAACGTCACCGTGGGCGGGGCGACCAAGTTGGCGTTCACCACCCAGCCGTCGAACGTCGTCGCGGGTGCGGCGATCGCGCCGGCGGTGGTCGTGACCGTGCAGGACGCGTCCGGCAACACGGTCACCGGCGCGACCAACAGCATCACGGTGGCGATCGGGACGAATCCGGGCGGCGGCACGCTGTCGGGCACCGTGACCGTGGCGGCGGTGGCCGGGGTGGCCTCGTTCTCGACCCTGAACATCAACAAGACAGGCACGGGCTACACGCTGACGGCTGCGGCGACCGGGCTGACCGGGGCGACGAGCAGCGCGTTCAACGTGACGCCGGGGACGGCGACCAAGCTGGCGTTCACGACCCAGCCGCCGAGCACCACGGCGGGCACGGCCTTCGGCGTGGTGGTGACGGCGCAGGACGCGCTGGGGAACACGGCGACGAGCTTCACGGGGACCGACACGCTGGCGATCGGCACCAACCCGGGCGGCGGGACCCTGTCGGGCACGCTCGCCGTGGCGGCGGTGAGCGGCGTGGCGACGTACTCGAACCTGAGCATCGACAAGGCGGGAGCGGGCTACACCCTGACCGCGAAGAGCGGGACGCTGACGCTCGCGACCAGCGGCGCGTTCACGATCAGCACCGGCGGCGTGGTCAGCGCGTCGCAGAGCACGGTGGCGCTGTCGGCCGCCACCGTGACGGCGTCCGGCGGCAACGTCACCGACACGGTGACGGTGACCGTCAAGGACGCGCTGGGCAATCCGATCCCGAACGTGACGGTGGTGCTCTCGGCGACCGGAACCGCGAACCTGGTGCAGCCGTCCAGCCCGACGGACGTCAACGGCGTGGCCACCGGCCGGTTCAGCAGCACCGCGGCCGGGACCCATACCATCACCGCCACCGCCGGCGGAGTGACGATCGCGCAGCAGCCGGTCGTGACCGTGAATCCGACGGCGGCCGCCGCGCTGGCCTTCAGCGTCCAGCCGTCGAACGCGGTCTCCGCGGCCGCGATCGCGCCCGCGATTCAGGTCGCGGTGCGCGACACGTTCAACAACCTGGTGACCACGGCGACCAACAGCATCTTCATCCAGCTCCTGGTCAATCCCCCGGGCAACGGAGTGCTGTCCGGCACCACGACGGTCTCGGCGGCGAGCGGCGTCGCGACCTTCTCGAACCTGAGCATCGACAAGGTGGGCACGGGCTACGCGCTGTTCGCCAGCACGTCCGGCCTGACGGGGGCGGCCAGCGCCAGCTTCAACATCAGCTTCGCGGCGGCGGCGAAGCTGGCGTTCAGCGTGCAGCCCTCGAACGTGACGGCGGCGGCGTCGATCACCCCGGCCGTCCAGGTCACGGTGCAGGACGCGCAGGGCAACACCGTCACGAACGCGACCAACAGCATCGCGATGGCGATCGGGACGAATCCGGGCGGCGGGACGCTGAGCGGGACGACGCCGGTGGCCGCGGTGGCCGGCGTGGCGACGTTCTCGAACCTGAGCATCAACAAGTCGGGGACGGGCTACACGCTGGCGGCATCGTCGACGGGCCTCACGTCCGGCACGAGCAGCACGTTCAACGTCACGGCCGGGACGGCGACCCAGCTGGCGTGGACCCAGCAGCCCACTGCCGTGGCCGCGGGGGCGACGATGAGCCCGGCGGTGACCGTGACGGTGGAGGATGCGCAGGGCAACGCCGTGACGACCGCGAGCGGGACGGTCACGCTGGCGCTGACGGTGCCGGGCGGCGCGACGCTGACGGGCGGCGGGGCGGCGACGGTGACGAGCGGGGTGGCGACGTTCAGCGGGCTGAGCGTGAACAAGGTCGGCACCTACACGTTCACGCCGACCACCACGGTGAGCGGCGTGACCACGCTGCCGGCGTCCGGCAGTTTCGCGGTGAGCGCCGGAGCGGCGAGCCAGCTGGTCTGGACGCAGCAGCCGCCCAGCACGGTGGTGGCCGGCGCGACGATGAGCCCGGCGGTCACGGTGACCGTCGAGGACGCGAGCGGCAACGTGGTCACGACGGCCAGCGGGACGGTGACGTTGGCGCTCACGGTGCCCGGTGGGGCGACGCTGACGGGCGGCGGGGCGGCGACGGTGACGAGCGGGGTGGCGACGTTCGCCGGGCTCAGCGTCGACAAGGTAGGGACGTACACCTTCACGCCGACGACGACCGTGAGCGGCGTGACGACCCTGCCGGTGTCCAGCAGCTTCACGGTGAGCGCCGGGGCGGCGACGCAGCTGGTGTGGACGCAGCAGCCGAGCGCCGTGGTGGCCGGTGCGACG
>DATJUT010000094.1 GCA_035502185.1 Gemmatimonadales bacterium | reverse complement strand
CCGCCCATATCCTGAACCAGCAGGCGGATAATGGCCGCGATAAGGCCCGCGAACCAACCGAAATCGAACACGAGCGTCACCCCCTCTCAGGTCGAGAAGTCACGCCCATTCGCTACGGGCGTGCTGACGCTCCGCTCCCTTACTCCCCGCTCAGCTCGCTCGGAGCCTCGCCGGGGGTCCGTATCCTTTGTGAAAGAGCCCAAACACTTCGCTAACGACACCGCTCCAACTGCACCTGCGTACTGCGCTCAGTGCTGCAACAAAAACCACCTATTGGTCGCATCCAGTACCGCCAGCACCGCCGCCTGCTCGGGACTCTCCTTGACCTCACACGTCCCGACTAGCAGCTGCGACGTCCGCCCCCCCACCCCATGCACGCCGGCCAGTACCAGCTTCCGGTCGAAAGCCTCCACTACCCGCACGCCCTCCAACACCACACCCGCGTCCACCAGGTCCTTCTCGATCGCCTTCACCGCCGCGCGAGCCGCCAACTGCACCCGGCTGCGGGCCTCGTCTACCCCTTCCTCCGTCCCCTCCACCAGCACATCCCCCGACCGCAGCAGCACCCGCACCTCAATCCGCTTGGGCCGCGGGGACTCGATCACCAGATCCGCGAAGACCAGCTTCCGGCGCACCGCGGCGCTCGTCACCGCCTCCTGCTCCAGCAGGTCGATCGGCCGCACCTCAGCCGTCTGGGCAACGCTGATCTTGCGGTGATCCACCTTGATGCCGAGCTGCGCCATCAGCGCGCTCTCGACGTTGCGCACCGCCTGCTTCGGCTGCACCTCCGCCGTCGTCAGAACGTGGATCTCCTCGAAGTCGCCTCCACGCCCCGCAACGATCCGAGCGGACAATACCCCCGACAGCGCGGATATGAGCTGCTCAGCCCGGCGCAGCGTCCACGCCTCAGGCGATTCACCGGAAACCGGCAATCCAGGGTTCGCACTCATCAACACGACCCTCTCGTCCTTCAATCCTCGTGCCGCGAAGGGTGCTTCGCGCGGCGCCGGTACCGCCTCCTAGACTTGTGCACCCTGGAACCGGGCGCGTCAAGTCTACGCTTCGCCGGCTTCGCCGGATTCGGCACCTTCAGCTTCTCTCGAACACCCACCATTCCTCACGAAGACACGTCGCCCAATGGCGACAAATCCACCTGGATTTCATCCTAAGTTGTTGTCGGATGATATTTTACAAACTTGCCAGCAGTAAACGTCGCCGCCGGCAGCCGGGGGGTGGCTCACGATCATACGCCCGAAGCATCGAAAAGTCAATCACTTGTAGCAGGGATCTCAAGTAGGGGTTGATGCCGGGGCGCCGCCCGCCTCGTAGTCCTTCAACTTGCGGTACAGCGTACGCTCGCCGATTCCCAGCATCTCCGCCGCCTTGCGACGATTCCCACGCGTCTCGGCCAGCGCAGCCTCGATGGCCGCGCGCTCGACATCCGCCATGCGCATTCCCGCCTCATATACCACCAATTCCCTGGCCTTACTGCCCCGATCGCCCACCCCCCCTCCCGGGCCCGAACCGGCCAGCCGATCCGCTCCACCCACCAGCACCTCGGCCTCCGGAGCCTCGTGCGGCACCTCGATCACCTCCACCCGCTGCGGATGCTCCTCCAGCCGGCGGCGCAGATCCTCGACCTGCAGCCTGAGGTCGATCAGCGACTGCACGATGTAGGTCAGCTCCTGACCGGACACCCCGCGGGCCACGCCAGGGACCCGAACGGGCAGCAGCCGCTCCCTCCCCTGCTCCCGAATCTCCCGCGGGATGTCCTCCGGCCGAATCTCACTCGTCGGCGCCAGCACGACCATCGATTCGACCAGGTTGCGCAGCTGCCGCACGTTGCCCGGCCACGGGGCATCCACCAGGATCTGAAGCGCCGCGGGCGCGATGCCGCGAAACGGCCGGTCGTGCAGCTTGCTGAACTCGTGGATGAACCGCCGTACCAGCAGCGGAATGTCGCTGCGCCGCTCCCGCAGAGGGGGCAGGTAGATGGACAGCACGTTCAGCCGGTAGTACAGGTCGGACCGGAGCTCGCCGCTCGCCATGGCGTCCCGGAGCGGACGGTTGGTCGCCGCCACGACCCGCACGTCCACCTTGATCGGGGCGGCGCCACCGACCCGGAAGAACTCGCGCTCCTCCAGGACCCGCAGCAGCTTGACCTGCGTCGCCACCGGCATCTCGCCCACTTCGTCGAGGAAGATCGTCCCCGTGTCCGCCAGCTCGAACCGGCCCAGCCGCCGCTCGACCGCGTCGGTGAACGAGCCCTTCTCGTGACCGAACAGCTCCGACTCCAGCAGCGACTCCGGCAGCGCCGCACAGTTGACCGCGATGAAGGGCTTCGCGCGCCGGGGCGACAGATCGTGGATGGCGCGCGCCACCAGCTCCTTCCCGGTACCGGACTCCCCTTCGATCAGCACGGTGCTCGAGACCGGCGCCATCTGCTCGAGCTTGATGAGCACTTCCTGAATCGCCGGATGGTCGCCGAGGATCCCGGTGCGCTCCTGCAGGGCCTTGCGCTCGATGAGGCGCCGGCACAGGGCCACGGTCTCGGCGGCGTCGGCCGGCTTGACCACGGCGGCGGTCAGGCCCATCCGCTGGGCGACCGCCGCCGGCTCCGCGTCGGTGGGTTCCAGCAGGCCGAGCGTCGCGACCCGGCCGTCCCGCACCAGCGACAGCAAGCGGGCCGCCGCGGGCTCGTGCAGCCCGCCGGTGAGGAGCAGTAGATCGGGATCCTCGCGCAGGACGGCGGCGTTCACGTCGTCCAGCGCCGAGACCATCGCGGTCTCGTAGCCCGAGGCTTCGAATGCGGCGTTCAGCCGCACCGCCGCCTCGAGATCGTCCATGGTGATGAGAATGCGATGCGCCATCAGGTGTGCTCGGTCTTCCCGTGGAGCAGATCCACCGCGTGAGCGACCAGGGGCTCGAGCACCGACAGCGAGTCGCTCACGCCCCCCACCGAGCCCGGCAGGTTGACGACCAGCGCGCGTCCCCGCGTCCCCGCCGCTCCGCGGGACAGCGCCGCGAGCGGCTGGCGCGCAACGCCCGCCGCCCGCAGCGCCTCGGCGATGCCCGGCGCCTCCTTGTCCAGCGCCGCCCGGGTCGCCTCCGGTGTCCGATCCCGCGCGGCGAGCCCCGTGCCGCCGGTGGTGAGGATGACGTCAACCTCGCCGGCGTCCGCCCAGGCCACGAGCCTGGCCGTGATGGCCGCCGTCTCGTCGGGCACCACGTCGCGCGCCACCACGCGATAGCCGCGCGCGAGCGCCCACTCCGCCACCACCGCCCCCGAACGGTCCTCGCGCAGCCCCGCGGCCACGCCGTCCGATACCGTCAGGACCGCGAGCCGGATCAGCGGTGCGTGCCCTTCTTCCAGAACGGGGTCTCGACCACCTCCGCCGGCAGCCGGCTGCCGCGGATCTCGACCTCGAACCGCTGGCCCGGCGTGGCCACCGCGGGCGGCACGTACGCGGTCCCGATCGGCTCGGCCGTCGAAGGGGAGACGATCCCGCTGCGCACCTCCCCGAACCGCTCCCCGTTCACCCACACCGGGTAGCCGTGCCGCGGGAAGCCCCGCTCTCTCAGGACGAAACCCACCAGCCTGCGCGTCAGGCCGCGAGCCTTCTGTGCCTCGAGCGCGCTCTTCCCCACGCAGTCGCCCTTCTTGAGCTTCACGATCCAGCCCAGGCCCGCCTCGAGCGGCGTCGTCTGGTCGTCGATGTCGTTGCCGTAGAGCGGGTACGCCATCTCGAGCCGCAGACTGTCGCGGGCGCCGAGGCCCACCGGCTTCACCTCGCCGCCCGGCCGCACCAGCGCCTTCCACAGCGTGGCCGCGTGCCGGTTGCCGTGGTAGAGCTCGAAGCCGTCTTCCCCGGTGTAGCCCGTGCGGCTGATGATGCAGTCCACGCCGGCGACCTTCCCGGTGACGCAGTGGTAGTACTTGATCTGGTCGAGGTTCACGCCCGGCGCGAGCGGCTGGAGCACGGCCTGCGAGCGCGGGCCCTGCAGCGCCAGCAGCGCCACCTCGTCCGACACGTTCGACAGCTTGACGCCGAACCTCGAGGCGAAGCGGTTGACGTGCGCCCAGTCCTTGGCGGTGTTCGACGCGTTCACCACCAGCATCATCCGGTCGCCGAGCCGATACACCAGGCAGTCGTCCACGATGCCGCCCGTCTCGTGCATGAAGCACGAGTACTGCACCTGGCCGTAGGCGAGCGCGGCGGGATCGTTCGACGTCACGTGGGAGACGAAGGCGAGGGCGTCCTTGCCGGACACCTCGAACTCGCCCATGTGCGACACGTCGAACAGGCCGGCGCCGCGGCGCACGGCGTTGTGCTCGGCGGTTATCCCTTCGGGGTATTGGACGGGCATCTCGAAGCCGGCGAACGGGACGATCTTGGCGCCGGCGGCGACGTGCAGATCATAGAACGGCGTGCGCTTCAGTTTCTGGTCCATCGCGATCATCCCATCAGAGTGGCGAGCAGTGCCTTCTGGACATGGAGGCGGTTCTCCGCCTCGTCGAACACCCGCGACTGCGGCCCCTCGAAGACCTCCTCCGCCACCTCCTCCCCGCGATGCGCCGGCAGGCAGTGCAGGAAGATGGCCGACGGCTTGGCCCGCTGCATCAGCCCGGCGTCCACCACGTAGCCCTTGAAGGCGAGCCTGCGCTCCTCCGCCTCACCCTCCTGCCCCATCGACGCCCAGACGTCGGTGGTGACGACGTCCGCGCCCTCCGCCGCTTCCTCCGGCTCCTCGGTGATCAGCGTCTTGGTGAGCTTCTTGGCGCGCTCGTAAATGTCGTGGTCGGGCTCGTAACCCTCGGGGCAGGCGAGCCGCAGCTCGAAGCCGAGCAGCCCCGCGGCGTCCAGCCACGAGTTGGCCATGTTGTTGCCATCGCCGATCCAGGCCACCCGCTTGCCGGCGTACCCGCCGAGGTGCTGCTGGATCGTGAGCACGTCCGCCAGGATCTGGCAGGGGTGGTGCAGGTCGGTGAGGCCGTTGATCACCGGGACGGTCGCGAACTTCGCCAGCTCCTCGACCTCGGCCTGGTCGAAGGTACGGATCATGATCCCGTGCACGTAGCGCGACAGCACCCGCGCCGTGTCCCGGATCGGCTCCCCGCGGCCGAGCTGGATGTCCCGCGACGAGAGAAACAGGGCGTGACCGCCGAGCTGATACGCCCCCACCTCGAAGGAGACGCGGGTGCGGGTGGACGACTTGGCGAACACCATCGCCAGCGTCTTTCCCTCCAGCGGCCGCTCGCGGTATCCGCCCGCCTTCATCTTCGTCGCAAGCTGAAAGAGGGCATCCACTTGCGGGCGGCTGAGATCGGAGAAGACGAGGTAGTCGCGCTTGGGCATGGGACGCCGGGGTTGTCGGTCAAAATGACAGCAGGGAGGGGAACCTATCCCTGGCCCGGCCCTTCAGCAAGCGAGGACCCTCCGGGCCCGCGTCCCCACCACGGCCGTCCGACGCGGGCGGCGGGGCACGGCAGAAGCCGCTACAGGATGTACTTCCGGAGGTCCTCGTCCTGGACGATCGAGTCGAGCCGCGCCTTGACCCGCGCCCGGTCGAAGACGATGCGCTTCTCCTGAACGTCGGGCAGGTCGTACAGCGTGTCCTCGAGCAGCGTGGTCAGCACGGTGTGCAGCCGGCGCGCGCCGATGTTCTCCATCCGCTCGTTGAGGATCGCCGCGATGCGGGCCACCTCGACGATGCCCTCGCCGGTGAACTCGAGCGTCGCACCCTCCGCGGCGCACAGCGCCGCGTACTGCTTGGTGAGCGCATTCTCCGGCTCGGTCATGATCCGGACGAAGTCGTCCTCGGTCAGGGGTGCCAGCTCCACCCGGATGGGAAAACGGCCCTGCAGCTCGGGGATCAGGTCGGACGGCTTCGAGACGTGGAACGCGCCGGCGGCGATGAACAGCACGTGGTCGGTCCGCACCAGCCCGTAGCGCGTCTGCACCGTGGAGCCCTCGACGATCGGCAACAGGTCGCGCTGGACACCCTCGCGGCTCACGTCGGGGCCCACCGTCCCGCGCTCGCCGGCGATCTTGTCCAGCTCGTCGATGAACACGATGCCGTGGTTCTCGACCCGGTCCAGGGCCTCGTTCACCACGTCGTCCATGTCCACCAGCTTGCGCAGCTCCTCCTCGATGAGGATGCGGCGGGCCTCGCTTACGCGCACCGTGCGCCGCTTCTTGCGCTTGGGGAGGATCTCCTTGAGCCAGTCCATGATGTTGATGTCCGGCCCTTCCATCCCCGGCTGCTGGAACAGGTCCATCGGAGGGAACGACTCCTGCGTCACATCCACCTCGACGTCCCGTTCCTCGAGCTTGCCGTCCTTGAGCAGCGCGCGGAGCTTCTCCCGCGTGCGCTCGCGCCGCTCCCGGCCGCGTGCGTCCTCCTCCTCGTTGCGCTCGGTCACGTCGCCCTTGGGCGAGACGACGAACAGGGTGCGCGACGCCGCCGCGCCCGCCGCCGGCTCCGGTGGGGGCGGTGCCGCCCCCGCCGCGCCCGGCGTCCCCGCCGCCGCCGGGGGCGGCAGCAGCAGGTCGAGCAACCGCTCCTCCGCCCTCACCTCGGCCTGCGGATAGATGTCGTCCTCCCGTTCGCCGCGCACCATGTTGATGGAGGCGTCCACCAGGTCGCGCACCATCGATTCCACGTCCCGGCCGACGTAGCCGACCTCGGTGAACTTCGACGCCTCGACCTTGACGAACGGCGCGCCGGCGAGCCTCGCCAGCCGCCGGGCGATCTCCGTCTTCCCGACGCCGGTGGGCCCGATCATGATGATGTTGTTGGGGAGAATCTCCTCGCGAATGTCGTCCGGAGCCTGCGCGCGGCGCCACCGGTTGCGGATGGCGATGGCGACGGCCTTCTTCGCCGCCCCCTGCCCCACGATGTAGCGATCGAGCTCGGCGACGATCTGCCGCGGCGGCAGCTCCTCGAGCCACGGCAGCGGCTCCGTCTCCTGCTCCGCCGGCACCGGCCCGGTCTCGGGCGTCTGGACCTCAGCCATCGCACCTCGTCATGGCGACCACGCCGTCAGGGCTCCAGCCGTACCGGGGAGCACGGCACGTCGCCGTGGATCGTGAACAGGTACTCGTCGCGCGGCGATTTCCAGATCTCGCGCAGGACCCCCGGGCACTGCCGCATCAGGCTCCCGGCCGCGTAGCGACCCTCGGCGCCGCGCCGCTCGATGATAAGGTAATCGGGTCGGTACGCGCGAACGACGTCCCACAGGTCGTCCCCGAGCCCCCAGGCGGCGGCCCAGAAGCCGTCCCGGTACCAGCGGTAGCTGCGCTCCCGCCAGCTCACGACCGTCGGATTGCCGAGGCGGAGGTACACGAGCGGAGGGTTGGCGGTGGCCACCACGGCGCCGGGCGGGATCCGGGGGCGCACGGAGTCGAGAACCTCGAGCGTGCCCCGGCTCCGCAGCCGGTGGAGCCGCACGCCTTCCCCCCGGCCGAACGCGACGCCGGCGGCCACCGCCGCGACGGTGGCCACGGCCACGCGGGCGCGCCGCCAGGGGAGCGCCGCCAGGGCCGCCAGCAGGAGCAGCGGCCAGACGCTGCCCACGAAGCGGTCCTCCTGCGGGAACGGCCAGAACAGCACCACCGCCCCGTAGAGGGCGAGCGCCACGGCCAGCACCGGCCGCTTCCGCGACCCGACGGCCACCAGCGCGACCAGCCCGAGGCCGAGGGCCGTCTCGGCCAGGCGTGGCGCCCAGTGCCAGGCCAGCAGCGCCTCGCCCAGGGCGCGGACCACCATCGGCGCGTTCACGTACGGGACGGTGAACAGCATCGTGGCCGGGGCGGCCCGCAGGCCCTGGCCGTAGAACGCGGCGTAGGTCCCGTAGCCCGCTTTCGCGAGCACGGGCGGCACGTCGGCGCGGTGCACCGCGATCCACACCACCCAGGGCACGAGCAGGCCGAGCCCGAGCGCGGCGGGCCGAAGGGCGCGGCGCCACCCGCTCTTCCACCACTCCACGGCCAGGAGCGCGACCAGGAACGGCGCCGCGATGCTGCGGACGTACACGGCCACCGCCGCCGCGACCGCCGCGCTCCGCGGGCGTCCCGACGCCGCGAGCAGCAGCGTGACCGCGAGGCACGCCAGGCACAGCGGCTCGGACATCGGGATGGTCCACCACATCATCACCGCCGGCGTGGCGACCGACGCCAGCGCCGCGAGCGCGCTCAGGGCCGGCGCCAGGCCGAAGACCGCCACTCCCGCCGCGGCCACGGCGCCGGCGAGCGGGCCGGCCACGACGAGGTTCACGCGGCGGAGCCGCTCCAGGTTCGCCGTGTCGCCCAGGCCGGGCTGCCAGGCCAGCGCCAGCACCGCCGGCCAGCCGGGGGCGAACTTCAACTCCGGAGGCTGGCCCGGGAAGTTGAGGTTGCGGTAGGCGTGCCGCTCGCGGATCGCCTTGGCCAGCACGGCGTACTGCGCGTCGTCCTGGAACGTGCCGAGCGTGAAGTCGCGCGGCGCGAGCGCCGCGAGGCCCCAGCCGCCGAGCGTGGCGGCGAGGGTCGCGGCGGTCGCCGCCCTACTCCAGCTCGACAATGGACAGGTTGCGGTTGGTGAAGATGCAGATGTCGGCTGCGATCTCGAGGCTCTGCGTCACGATCTCGCGGGCGGTGAGCGGGGCGTGCGCCACGAGCGCCCGCGCCGCCGCCAGGGCGTAGCTGCCGCCGGATCCGATGGCCAGGATGCCGTCGTCGGGCTCGATCACGTCGCCGTTCCCGGTGACCAGCAGCCCCTTGTCACGGTCGGCTACGGCCAGCTGCGCCTCGAGCCGCCGCAGCACCCGGTCGCTGCGCCAGTCCTTCGCCAGCTCGACGGCCGCCCGCGCCAGGTTGCCGGGGTACCGCTCCATCTTCTCCTCGAACTTCTCGAACAGGGTCAGCGCGTCGGCCGCCCCGCCGGCGAAGCCGGCGAGCGCCTTGCCGCCCTTGAGGACGCGAACCTTCTGGGCGTGCGCCTTGAGCACCGTCTCGCCGACGGTGACCTGGCCGTCACCGCCCATCGCGACGTGGCCGTCCTTCCGGACGCAGAGGATCGTGGTGGCGCGTATCGTGTCCATCTAGGCTCTCGGGTGTGCCTGGTGATAGACGTGCTTCAGCCGCTCGACGCTGGTGTGGGTGTAGATCTGGGTCGTCGACAGCGAGGCGTGGCCCAGCAGCTCCTGCACCGCCCTCAGGTCCGCCCCCGCGTCGAGCAGGTGGGTGGCGAACGAGTGCCTCAGCGAATGCGTCGTGATCTTCTGCCCCTCGCTCACAAGGTCCAGCAGGCGGCGCACCAGCAGCTGGACGGCGCGCGGCGTCAGCCGCTGCCCCCGCTCGCCCACGAACACCGCGCCGGAGGAGATCGCCGAGCGAACCTCGGCTTGCTTCGCGCCACCCGCACGATCCGGCCGCGCGACGCCAGCCACCGCACGACGCCCGGCGCCCGCGACCTCCCGCAGCGCCTCGTCGCGCCGCAGGTAGTAGCGCCGCAGCGCGGCGACGGCGGGCCGGCCCACCGGCAGCAGGCGCTCCTTCCTGCCCTTGCCGCGGACGCGCACCTGGTCCGACACCAGGTCGAGGTCCTCCAGGTTGAGGCCCACCAGCTCCGAGAGGCGCATGCCGGTGGAATAGAACAACTCCACGATGGCGCGGTCGCGCGTCGAGCGGAAGGTGTTCTCGGCGCTGCGGGACTCCGCCAGCGCGAACAGGCGGTCGACCGCCTTCCGGTCGAGATAGCCGGGCAGCCGCTTCTCCAGCTTCGGCGTGCTGGCGGCCTTGGCCGGATTCACCTCCACCCCGTGGTGCAGGTTCAGGAACCGGTAGAACGCCCTGACCGCCGACAGCGCCCGCGCCATCGTGCGCTTCGACCATCCGCGCCGCGCGGCGTCGGCGAGGAACCCGCGGATCGACAGCCGGTCCACGCCCGCCCACGTCCAGCTCTCGCCGCCGTAGTACTGGTCGAGGAAGCCCGAGAACGCCGCGATGTCCCGCCCGTACGCCTTCACGGTGTTGGGCGAGTCGTTGCGCTCCGACTCCAGCCAGCGCAGGAAGTCGGCAGCCTCAGGCTTCATCGACGCTCCCGACGAAGATGCGCATCGCCGCCAGGGCCCGCTCGACGAGCAGCTGCTTCTTGACGGCCCGGTCGCGCGGCGCGGCCGCGAGCGGAGGCAGCAGTCCGAAGTTGGCGTTCATCGGCTGGAAGGCCCCGGGATCGGCGTCCCGCAGATACGCCAGCAGCGCGCCGAGCATGGTCTCGGGCGGCGGGATCAGCGGCTCCGCCCCGCGGAGCAGGCGCGCCAGGTTGATCCCCGCCAGCAGCCCGGTGCCCAGCGACTCGGTGTACCCCTCGATGCCGGTCAGCTGCCCGGCGAACAGCGTCGCCGGCGCATCCCTGAGCGCGAGGTGCGGCGCGAGACACGCCGGCGTGTTGAGGTAGCTGTTGCGATGGATCGACCCGTAGCGCAGGAACTCCGCCGCGCCCAGCCCCGGAATCAGGCGGAACACCCGCCGCTGCTCCCCGGTCCGGAGCCGGGTCTGGAACCCCACCAGGTTCCACATCTGGCCGGCCCGGTCCTCACGACGCAGCTGCACCACGGCGTGCGGCCTGCGGCCGCTGGCGGGATCGGCGAGCCCGACCGGCTTCATCGGCCCGAAACGCAGCGCCTCCCGGCCGCGCCCGGCCATCTCCTCCACGGGCAGGCACCCCTCGAAATAGGGCACGCCGTCGAACTCGTGGGCCTGGTAGCGGTCCGCCGCCGTCAGCGCGGCGATGAACTCCCCGTACTCGGCTTCGGAGAGCGCGGCGTTGAGATAGTCGTCGCCCCCGCCCTTGCCGTAGCGGGAGGCGGCGAACAGCCGGCCGTGGTCGAGCGAATCGTCCGCGACGATCGGCGCGATCGCGTCGTAGAACGCCAGGGCCCCGGTGCCGAGCCGCTCGGCAATGCGCGCCGCGAGCCGGTCCGACGTCAGCGGCCCCGTGGCGACGATCCCGGGGGCCGGCAGGTCGGTGGCTTCCTCCCGCACGACCCGCACGTTGGGGTGTCCGCCCACCAGCTCCGTCGCGCGGCCCGCGAACACGGCCCGGTCAACGGCCAGCGCCGCGCCGCCCGGCACGCGCGCCTCGTCGGCGCACCGCAGCAGCAGGCTGCCCAGCAGCCGCAGCTCGGCCTTGAGCAGGCCGTGCGCGTTGGTGGTCTCGACGCTCTTGAAGGAATTGCTGCAGACCAGCTCGGCCAGCAGGTCGGTGCGGTGGGCCGGCGTGCTCGCCACCGGGCGCATCTCCACCAGCGTCACGCGGACCCCGCGCTCGGCCAGCGCCCAGGCCGCCTCGCAGCCGGCGAGGCCGCCGCCGACGACCGTCGCGGTCAGGACGGGGCCGGCGTGGTCGCCGCTGCGGGCGCCGGCGTCTCCTCGGCCGCGAACTCCGTGCCGCACTTCAGGCACTTCCGGAACGCTCCCCTCGCCTTGGTCTGCTTGCTCTCCGCCCCGACGAAGCCGCAGGACGGACAGGTCACCGGCACCGGGCGGTTCCAGACGGTGAAATCGCACTCCGGGTAGCGCGAGCACCCGAAGAAGGAGCGGCCGCGCTTGCTCCGCCGCTCCGCCAGGTCTCCGACGCCGCACTTCGGGCACTTCACGCCCAGCGGGACCGGCTGGGTGTGGTCGCACTTGGGGTAGCGCGTGCACGCCATGAACTCGCCGTACCGGCCGGTCTTGATGACCAGCGGCGCCCCGCACTTGGGGCACAGCTGGTCGGTGGGCCGGTCCGGCGCCCGCGGCTTGCGCAGCGACTTGGTGTACTTGCACTCCGGGTCGTTCTGCTTGGTGCACGCGATGTAGGGACCGAACCGGCCGGCTTTCGCGACCAGGGAGCTCCCGCACCGGGGACAGCGCTGGTCCGCCAGGCCCTCGAGGTTGTGCGCCTCGGAGATCATCTCCTCGGGCCGCGCCTTCGCCAGCGCCTTGGCGAACGGCTTCCAGAAGTCGTCCAGGACCTGCACCCGGCTGAGCTCGCCCTCCTCGATGCGGTCGAGCTCGCTCTCCATCTCGCTGGTGAACTCGACGTTGAAGATGTCGGGGAAGCGGGGGATCAGCATCCGCTCGACCGTGGTGCCCAGCTCGGTCGGGTGAAAGCGCTTGTCGTCGAGGCTCACGTAGTGTCGCGCCACCAGCGTGCTCGAGATGGCCGAGTAGGTGGACGGACGCCCGATGCCGAGGCGCTCCAGCTCCTTCACCAGCGACGCCTCGCTGTAGCGCGGCGGCGGCTCCGTGAAATGCTGCTCGGGCACGACGCCGAGCAGCGTGACCCGGTCGCCGACGGCGAGCGCCGGCAGCGGGGTGAGATCCTCGAGCGTGCGCCCCTCGCCCTGCTCGCGCGCCTCGTGGTAGAGCCGGTGGTAGCCGTCGAACAGGATCACCGACCCGGTGGCCCGGAACAGCCAGCGGCCGAGGTCGAAGTCCACCGAGGTGGTGTCGTAGACGATGGGCGACATCTGCGACGCCACGAACCGCTGCCACACCAGCTGGTAGAGCTTGAGCTGATCCGGCGTGAGGTCCTTGCGGACGCTCTCGGGCGTGCGCTCGACCTCGGTCGGCCGGATCGCTTCGTGCGCGTCCTGCGCCTGCGGGTTCTGCGACGCGCCGTAGAGGACCGGCTTCTCCGGGAGGTACTTCTGGCCGAACTGCCGGCTCACGTACGCCCGCGCCGCCTCCACCGCGCTGGCGGCGACCCGGGTCGAGTCGGTGCGCATGTAGGTGATCAGGCCGACCGCACCCTCGTCGGCGAGGTCCACGCCCTCGTAGAGGTCCTGCGCCACCCGCATGGTCCGCTTGCTCGAGAAGCCGAGCCGCTTGGCCGCTTCCTGCTGGAGCGTGCTGGTGGTGAACGGGGCGGGCGGCCGCTTGCGGCGCTCCTTGCGCTTGACGTCGGTGACGACGAACGCGGCATCGCGCACCGCGGCGACGACGGTCTGGGCCTCGGCCTCGGTGTGGATCTCGGGCTTCTTGCCGTCGAGCTTGTGCAGCTCGGCGTCGAATGCCTGGCCGTCCTTCTCGCACTGCGCGGTGATGCTCCAGTATTCCTGCGCGACGAACTTCGCGATCTCCTGCTCGCGCTCCACGATCAGCCGCAGGGCGACGGTCTGCACCCGGCCCGCCGACAGCCCGGTCTTGAGCGCCTTCCACAGCAGCGGGCTCACCTTGAAGCCGACCAGCCGGTCGAGGATGCGCCGTGCCAGCTGCGCCTCGACCTTCTTCTCGTCGATCTTGATGGTGTTGGTGATGGCGCGCTGGATGGCGTCCTTGGTGATCTCGTGGAACAGCACGCGGCGCACGCGGTCGGCGCCGAGCTGCTGGCGCACGTGCCAGGCGATGGCCTCGCCTTCGCGGTCGGGGTCGGTCGCGATCAGGACCTGCGAGACCTCCTTGGCGGCCTTCTTCAGCTCCTGGATGGCCTTGGCCTTGCCCTTGACCGTGACGAACGTGGGCTTGAAGTCGTGCTCGACGTCGACGCCCAGCTCGCGCTCGGGCAGATCCCGGATGTGCCCCACGGTGGCCTTCACCGTGTAGCCCTTGCCGAGATACTTGCCGATCGTCTTCGCCTTGGCGGGCGACTCGACGACCACGAGCTTGCTGTTGGCGGCCATCGTCCTCACGTTGCCGGCTCACGTCACCGGCGCGTCATCCATCCGTCTCCGGCACTACCATCGGGCCCGCGGCCGGGTTCCGGCGCGGTCCGCGGCGCTGCCGGGCCCACGGCGCCACGTCGGGGCGCGGAGTCTACCAGCCGGCGAGGTCGCGGGCAAGCGAGACCACGGCGGCGGCCACCTCGTCCGGGCTGCGTCCCCCGGTGGCCACGGTGCGATCGGCGCGGCGGTAGCTCGGACTCCGGGCGTCGAGCAGCGCCGCGATGCGCGCGCCGGTCTCGCCCCCGGCGAGCAGCGGCCGTCCCGCGGCCCCACCGAGTCTCGCCGCCGCCTCCTCCGGCCCGGTCTCAAGGTAAACCACCAGTCCAGACCCCCGGGTCATCGCGCGCGTAACGTCGTGCGCGAAGAACCCGGCGCCGGGCGCCACCACCGCGGGCGCGCCGGCGAGCGCGGCGCCGCCCAGCTCGGCCTCGAGCGCGCGAAAGGCGGCCTCGCCGTCCTCCGCGAACACCCGGGCGACGGATTTCCCCGCGCGCTGCTCGATCGCCTCGTCGAGATCCACGAACGGCGCGCCGAGCGCCGCGGCGACCAGCCGGCCGACGGTCGTCTTCCCGGCTCCGGGCAACCCGACCAGGATGACGTGACGTCTAGTCAACCGGCTCCCAGCCGGCGCGACGCCGCGCGAGCTGCGCGAGGTAGCCGTCGAGATTGCGACGCAGCTCGGCGAGCGCGTCGCCGCCGAACTTCTCCACGTAGGCATCGGCGAGGACGAGCGCCACCGCCGCCTCCGCGATGACGCCCAGCGCGGGAACCGCGGTGACGTCGGAGCGCTCGCTCTGCGCCGGGGCCGGCCGGCCGCTGCGCAGGTCCACCGACTGGAGCGGGCGCATCAGCGTCGAGATGGGCTTCATCGCGGCCCGCAGGACCAGCGGCTCGCCGGTCGTCATCCCGCCCTCGAGACCGCCGGCGCGATTGGTGCGCCGCGCGAAGCCGCCGCTCGGGGCCGCGGCGGGGCCGTCGGCGCGGAGGATCTCGTCGTGAGCCTGGGACCCGGGCAGCGCGCCGAGGGCGAAGCCGAGGCCCGCCTCGACGCCCTTCACCGCCTGGATGGACATCAGGGCGGCCGCCAGCCGGCCGTCGAGGCGGCGGTCCCACGCCACATGGCTTCCGAGCCCCACCACGAGCCCGCGGACCACCACCTCCACCACGCCGCCCAGCGTGTCGCCGGCGTCCGCGGCGGCGTCGATCCGGGCGACCATCGCCTGCTCGGCTTTGGGATCGAGGCAGCGCACGGGAGAGCGGTCGGCGACCGGATCCAGCGGGGCGGGGAGCGGGCCTGGTAGCGCGGCCACGACGCCGCCCAGGGCGACCACGTGGCTGCCGATCTCGACCCCGAGCTCCGCGAGCAGCCGGCGGCACACGGCGCCCGCCGCGACGCGCGCCACCGTCTCCCGCGCCGATGCGCGCTCCAGGATGTCGCGCGCGTCGGCGCGGTCGTACTTCAGCACGCCGGCGAGGTCGGCGTGCCCGGGCCGGGGTCGGGTGAGCTGGCGCCGCGGCGGTTCGGCCGACGGCTCGGGCGCCATCACGTCCCGCCAGTGCTCGAAGTCCCGGTTCTCGACCAGCAGCGCGATCGGCGAGCCGAGGGTCGCCCCGGCCCGCACCCCGGCCAGGATCTGCACCCGGTCCGCCTCGATCTTCATCCTCGCGCCGCGGCCGTAGCCGCGCATCCGCCGCGCGAGCTCGGCGTCCACGTCGGCGGCCAGGAGCGGCAGGCCGGCCGGCACGCCCTCGACGACGGCCAGGACGGCGCGCCCGTGCGACTCTCCCGCGGTAGTGAACCGGATCGCGGTCACGGGCCGCCCTCCCGAGAGAACGCGAGCCCGACCGCTCGGCCGGGCTCTGGCGTTCCTTCGATCGTCGAAGCGGGGCGCGGCGCTACGGCCGGCCTCTCGACCGCGGGGGCAGCGTGTTGATCACGCGCACCGGCGGCAGGGCCACCCCCGGCTGCTGCCGCACCGGGTACGGGTTGACGAAGTTCGGCAGGCGCACGACGACCAGTCCGCGCGTGGTGACGCCCACCAGCACCAGCACGCCGCCCGAATTCGCCACCCGGATGGGCCCGATGATGGTGTCCCGGATCGGGACCGTGGTGACCCGCGAATACCAGTAGGTGTCGAAGACGTCGATGAACGGGTCCGGCCGCGCCGCGAACACCAGGCGGTCGTTCTTGTTCAGCGCTCCCGAGGTGCGCGTGTTCGCGTCGAACGCGTTGTTGGGATCGAAGTCCATCCCCGGCTGGCCGCTCGGCACCGGCAGCAAACCGGTTTCCTTGAGCGTGTAGTCGAAGGCGTAGATCGAATCCGCCCGCACCAGGCTGGTCCGGCCGTTGAAGTTGGTCGCGACGGACAGCACCCGGGCGGCCCGGTTGACCAGGAAGTCCCGCACCAGCACGCCGGGCGAGACGCCCTGATCCACGATCGCCGTGCAGTTCAAGAACCCGATCGTGGCCCCGGTGGTGGGATTCTTCAGGGGGCACGGGGGCAGGTTGATGTTGGTGATGGGCGCGCGGCCGTCGAGCGACAGCGCCCGCGCGAAGCCCTGATTGAACCCGCCCTCGCCGATCACGGCGTGGTTGAAGTCGCCGGAGTTGCGGACGAAGGTGGATTCCTGGAAGGCGACCGTGGTCAGATCGACCAGCTCGCCGATGCCCGCGCCGAGAATCGTGTCCCGGATCTGCTGGCCCGGCAGGGTGTCGCGGACGGCGATGACCTGCAGCGTGTCCAGGCCGGGAGAGGCCGTCTCGTAGAAGAGGTGCCCGCTCCTCGCCGTGATCGGCGCGGACAGGTTCTCCGACGCCAGGTAGCCGCGGCTGGTGAACGGTCCCGGCTGCGCCGGGGTGGGCGCCGTCGAGTACACGGCGTACACGGTGTCGCACGCGGCGCCGGCCAGGTGGCGGCACACCGCCCCGAGGTACTGCGGGCGGTCCGCGAGGTCGTAGTCGGTGGTCAGGATCTCGATGCCGCCGGCGGCCGTCGGGGCGGTCTTCACCGTCTGGACGACGTAGTCGGCCAGCCGGTGCCGCTGCACCTCCGAGCCGGCCACGAGGTCCACGACCGACAGGTTGGTCCCGCCCGAGTTGGCGACGATGACCGTGTCGGCGTTGTCACCGAGCGTGTCGCGCGGCCACAGCGCGATGCCGACGGGCTGCGAGCCCACCCGGATCGGCGCCGCGAACGTGTTGGTGTTGAGGCGGAACACCTCCACCTGGTTGAGCAGGGTGTTGGTCAGCAGCAGGACCGGGCCGTTCCCGCCCACGTTGTTGTGGTCGATGACCGCGTCGCCGAACTGCCCGCCCTGCGGCAGCGAGATCGTGGTGCCGGCTACGACGGTCAGGGTGTCCTTGTCCGCGGCGGGCGACTTCTTGGGCGTGCTGGTGAAGCTGGAGCCGCCGCGATTCCCCGGCGACGCGCCGTCGACGCCGAACGCCTCGACGGTCACGATGCGCGGGAAGGTCGTGAGGGTGTCCAGCCCGAGCCGGAACCGCTGCGTCACATTGGTGCTGGCGCCGGCGAAGATCACCGAATCGCCGTGCAGGATCGTGCCCGCCGTGTCGCGGACCAGGAACCCGACCTTGGTGATCCCACTCGGGTCCGTGGCGGTCACGGTGAGGCTGTCGCCCACCTCGACCCGCAGCGGCATCGTGTCTTGCACCAGTGGCGCCACCGTGTCGCCCACCACGGTCTGGACCGCGACCGTGACGCCCGGCGACACGCCGGACGGGTCGTTCAGCGAGTCGGTCGCGAACGGCACGATCACGACGTTGCCCACCGCCGTGCCGGCCGGAATCGAGAGCGTGCTGGTGAACGTCTCCGTGTCGGCCAGCGCCCCGTTCACGGGCGCGAAGATCGTCGAGTCGTTCTGCGTCACGACGCCGGTCGCGCGCCACCCCAGGACCTTGACGCCGATGGGGTGGATGCCGCGGACCTGGACGGTCACCGACTTGCCGACCGCGGTGACGGCGCCTGCCGCGGGCTGCAGCACGGAAACCCGGGGACCGTTGACGACCCGCACCACGGACGTGTCGAAGCTGGTGTCGTTGGCCGCGTCGACGGCCGTCGCCGTGATGGTCACGAATTCGGACGTGGAATCGGTCAGCACCGCGCGCAGGTAGCGCGTGATCGTCGTATCGGTGGGCTTGGCGAGCGTCACCGAGCGGGAGGTGAACCGCGTCACCGTGGTGTCGGTGCCGAGGTTCACGGAGCCGCGGACGCTGGTGCCGGTCAGCACCAGGCCGGTGATGCCGTGCGTGTCGCTCAGCTTCACCTGGACGAAGACGCTGTCCCCGACCGACACCGGCACCGTCGCCGCCTTGGACGGCTGCTGAATCGTCACCGCGCCCGCGCCGGCGGTCCCGCCGCCCCCGCCCCCGCCCCCGCCACCCCCGCCGCCTCCGCCGCTCGAAGTCGGGAAACGGCCCTGTTCGCCGCATACGGCCACAGCGAAGACGCAGCCCGCGAGGGCTGCCGCTCGCGCCACGAGGCGCAGCACGGAACTAGCGGTTGTCGGGTGCACCGGAGCCCAGATCGTCGATGATGTGTGGGGTCACGAGAATCAGCAGGTCGCGCCGCTCCTCCTGGCTGGTCCGGAAGCCGAACAGCCGGCCGAGGACCGGCAGGTCCACCAGGAACGGGATGCCCTGGTTGGCCACCGTGATGTTGGTCACGGTCAGGCCGCCGATGACCGCGGTCTCGCCGTCCCGCACCAGCAGCTGGGTCGTGCCCTCCTGCGACGCGAAGACGAATCCGGCCTCGGCGATGGTGGACGCCTGAAGGGACGAGTTCTCGGCGTGCAGCTCCATCAGCACCTCGCGGGTGCCCGCCACCACGTGCGGCGTGACGGTCAGCCGGATGCCGGTGGGCTGCAGCTGGGTGGTGGCCCGCGCCACCGCGCCGCCGGTCGCCGTCGCACCGGCGCTCGCGACGTCGATCTGGCGGATCGGCGTGCGCTCGCCGACGAACAGGTCGGCCTGGCGGTTGTCGGCGACCGTGACCTGCGGCTCGGCCTGGATGTCCGAGAGCTGGACCGACTGCAGCGCCTCGAGGAAGCTCGACAGCGCGAAGTTGCCGATCACCGTCGAGTACACGAGCCGCAGCGCCGGATTCTGCTCGAACTGCGCCGAGGCGTTGGCGACCGCCGCCACCGCGTTACCGCCGATGTTCACCACCAGCGGCGTACGGGTGGGGTCGTAGGGCGTGTTGCCCGTCGTGTCCTGCGGGTTCGGCCGCGCGATCAGGGTGTTGAAGAACTGGCTGGACGTCCCGAGGTCGTAGCGCATCCCGATCTCTTCGAGCTCGGTCCGGTCCACGAAGATGATCTTCGCCTGGATGGCCACCTGCGGGGTGCGCTGGTCCAGCGCGCGGATGAACGCCGCGATGGTGTCGATCTGCGAGGCGATGTCGGTGACGATCAGCGAGTTGGTGGTCGTGTCCGGCGCCACCTTGCCGCGCCGCGACAGCATCGGCGCGACCGACGGTGCGAGCACGGACGCCCGGGCGTAGTTGACGTGCACGATGGTCGTCGCGGTGCCTTCGAGGGAATCCTGCGCCGCGAGGTTGGCCCGGCTGTCCACCCGGATGATGCCGCCCGGCAGCTCGGTGGCGGCCAGGCCCTGGCCGGCGAGCACCGCGTTGAACGCCAGGTCCCAGGGCTGGTCCTTGATTTCGGCCGTGACCGTGCCGGAGATGTCCTTGCCGGCGATGATGGAGCGGCCGGAGAAGGTCGCGAAGTTGGCGATGACTTCCTGGATGCTCGCGCGGTCGAAGGTCACGCTGATGCGCGGCTGCTGCGAGGGCGAGCGGAGCTGGCTGCGCAGCACGGCGTTCTCGACGTCGGCCGTCGCGGCCGGCGCGGGCGCGACCGCGGCCGGAGCCGCCGGCGCATGCGCGGGAATGGCCGCGGGCAGCGCGGCGGCCGCGTTGCGCGCGCCGTCGCTCGACCAGGCGGCGAACGCCTGGCTCGCCGCGAAGGTCACGTGCACCCCGGCGCTGTCCTGGCGCACCTGGTAGTCGCGCGCCTGGTCCAGCTCGACCACGACGCGCACGACGTCGGAGCGGAACTGCGAGTAGCGGACGTCCCGGATCCCGCCGCGGGCGACGCCGTCGTACTGGATCGTCGGCGCCACGAGGTGCGCGCCCACCAGGTCCAGCACCAGCCGGGCCGGCTCGCGCAGCACGAAATCCGAGACGTGCACGACGCCCTGCACGTCGATCGCCACCTCCGCCCGCCCCGGGCTCGGCAGCACGCTCACGGCCGTCACGTCGCCCGGTCCCGCATGGGGCGGCGGGGTTGCGGGCACGGCGGCGAGCCGTGACGCGGCGGCGGCCCCAAGGGCCAGGCCGACGCACGCGATGATGAGGGCTCGCTTCATGGATTGGCCTCCGCTTGCCTTTGGAGCGACAGCACTTCCTGACGCTCGAACCCGAACTCCTCGATCTGGAAGACGACCTCGTACTGGCGGATCTGGAGCACCCGCAGCCGGCCGACGGTGTCGCCGCGCTTCAGGCGGTGGATCTTGTCGCCCGGCGCCTCGCGAACCACGGCCACGCTGCGGCCGTAGTGCGGGTCGTAGATGACGGACACCAGCCGCAGGTCCGCGAGCGTCGGGCGCACGTCGCTCGAGCTGATGAGCGTCAGGAACGGATCGCGGGAGCCGCCGCTGTAGTGATAGACCTCGCGGCGGTACTCCACCCTGCCGCCGGTGGTGTCGATGCCCACCAGCGACGTGTCGCGGCGCACGCTCGGCCGGCCCGGCGCGGCCGCACCGGCCCTGGCGGCCGGCGCCCGCTGGGCGCGCGCCGCCACCGGGCCGAGCAACGCCAGCGCGGCCACGCCGAGGCACCACCTCCGGCTAGTCATCGCCACCTCGCGGCGCCGGCGGCGGCGCACCGGTCGAGTCACCCGCCGCCAACGGCTTCACGTACGTACGGACGGCGAACGTCGCCTGCAGCAGCGCCTGGGTCTTGCTGGTGTCGGCGACCGGTCCCTGGACCCGTTGGAAGTGCACATCGTACGGGACGATGATCCGCGGCAGGCTCGCGATGTCCGTGAGGAACTCCGAGACCTGGTCGTACTGCCCCGTCGCCGACAGGCGGTAGCGCTGGATGTCGAACGGCGAACCCGACTCCACGGTCTGCGGCGTGAAGCCCGCGAAGGTCGCCCCGCGCATCTTGGCGCGGCTGGCGATGTCGTCCAGGAGGTTCGGCACCTCCGACGACGTCGGGACCAGCTGGCGCATGAGGTTCAGGCTGGTCTGGAACTCCCCGAGCCGCCGCTCCATCTCGGTGAGCGCGCCCTGCGCCACGTCCCGCTTGGCGCGGTCGACCTGGGCGATGAGGGAGTCGAGCTCGGTCTGGAGCGAGTCGCGGCGCACGCCCATCGGGCCGATCCCGCGCAGGCCCGCCAGCGACAGCCCCGACCACCCGAAGTAGCCGACGACCAGGGCCACCACCGTCACCAGGAGGAGGGTCTGGCCGCGCCGATCCTGCGGAATGAGGGCCATGAGCTATCGCCTCGTGCCGCCGCCGGAACGCACGCCTTGCACGATCGACGCGGCCAGCGGCTCCATCGCCAGGATCGAAGGGGACGGCATCTGGTAGTGCGCGTTGAGCGTGAAGCTGGTGACGTCCCGCCCCTGCTCGGTCACCATCGCGCTCGAGACGAGCGTCACGCCCTCGACGAACGGCGACTCCTCCAGGTTGCGCATGAAGCGGGTGACCGCCTGCGCCTCGCCGGCGGTCTTCCCCTGGACGGTGAACGACGCGCCGCCGCCGACGGCCGTGTCGCCTTCCGCCGTCCGGCCGGAAAGGTCGTCGAGCCAGGTGTAGTCTGGCAGCGCCTTGGCCACCGCATCCAGGATGTGCGGCCAGACGTAGCGATCGCGGTCGATGTCCCGGATGTACTGCATCTCCGCCAGCAGGGAGTCGCGCGTCTGCTCCATGCGGTGCCGGCGGTTCAGGATGCCCGCGTAGGTGACGCTGTCGCGCTTGGCGGTCTGGAGCCTGGGCTCGAGCGCACGGACCTGCGACTGGCGCCGCAGGTACAGCGGCGTGCCGAGCCCGCCCACCACGACCCAGGCCGCGATCGCGGCCACCAGCCACGGGTCCTTGACCGCCGCCAGCATGGCGCCGACGTTCGGCAGCGCGATGCCGCCACCCTTGGCCCGCTTCCGCTTCGCGCCCGGAAGAAGATTGATCGCAATCATGGCGTCGCTCGTCCGTGTCCTATGCGGCCCGAAGGGCCAGACCCACCGGCAACATCAGCAGGGGCCCGACTTCCTCGACCGGGAGGGTGTCGAAGACGCCTTCCCGCACCGTGACGTTCTTGATGGGGTCGGCCTTCTCGACCGGCACCCGCAGGCGGTCGGCCAGCACCTCGCCCAGGCCCGGAATGCGCGCCCCGCCGCCCGACATGTAAATCCGACCCATCGCCACGCCGCTGCGGCTCGCCGTCTGGAGGAACGCGGCCGCCCGCTCGATGCCGACCGCCATCTCCTCGCCGCGCGTCTCCACGTACGGATCCACCGCCGGGTTGCGGTCCCGCGCCTGCAGCAGCGCGTCCGCTTCCTCCGCCCCCATGCCCCGCTCCCGCTGCAGGTCCTCGCGGAACCGGCGGGTCCCGATCGCGAGATCCCGGGTCAGAATCGGAACGCCGTCTTCGAGGATGTTGATGTTCGTCACTTCGTGACCGATGTTGAGCAGCCCCACCATGCCGGCCTGCTCGTCCGGATAATTGAGCTCGAACGCGTTGTGCAGGGCGAAGGCGTCGACGTCGATGATGTCCGGCGTGAGCCCGGCGTCCGTCAGCAGCGACACCTTGTTCTCCACCAGCTCCCGCTTGGCCGCGACCAGCAGCACGTTCATCTGGAGCCCTTCGCCCTCGGGATCCAGAATCTGGAAATCGAGCTCCACGTTCTCCATGTCGAACGGCACGTGCTGTTCCGCCTCCCAGCGGATCACCTCGCGCGCGTCCGACTCCTTCATCCGGTCCATCTGGATCTTCTTGACGATCACGTCGCGGCCACCCACGGCCGTCACCACGGCCTTCTGCTTGATGGCGGCCGTGACGAACAGACCCCGGACCGCATCCGCCACGATCCCAGGGTCCATCACCTCGCCCTCGACGATCGCATCCGCCAAGACCGGCGTGATTGCCACCTTGACCAGTTCCGGTTGGGCCTTGCCGTGCTCGATGACGACGAGCTTGATCAGCCCGCTGCCGATGTCGAGGCCCACCGTCCGCTTCTTTCGACCGAAGGGTGCCATATCCGTTTAGGGTGCAAGAAGATAGACGAAAATAGGGCCAGAAGGCGCTCTACGATAGCGTCCGGCCACGGAGTTTGTCAAGATACTTGAAGCCAGGAAGCCGAAATACCGCCCAATCAGCGACTTACACCGAGCGTGCCCCTAGTACAGCTCGGAAAAGGAGCGCTCGGCCAGGGGATTTGCCGGCGCGTTCGAGAGAAGGGCGTTGGCCAGCGCGCAGCGCGAAAACACCAGCTCTGCGCTCCCCGCCGCCGATGGCGTGAGAGTGGCGCTCCTCGCCCTGACGCCGCCCAGGAAGTGCCCGCCGGAGCCCTCGACCACGAGCCTCCCGCCAACGACGACGGGGCCCTCGAAGATGAAGCCCCCGTCGACGCTCAAATCGCCCGTCACCAGCAGGATGCCTTGTCCGCTGCCTCCCACCAGGCGCAGGCTCCCCCGCGCCAGGACGATCGGATAGTAGTGCGCGCAGCCCGGCACGGAGGCCCCTCCCCAATTCTCGCGCACCGCCGTATCGCAGGCCGTCGCCGTTCCCACCGGCTGCGGGTGCTCGAGGGGCAAGTCGCCCGCCTCGTACACCTTGACCGCCGCCGCCCCCAGCGTCGCCCACGCTCCGTCCGCGGCCGCGCGCGCCGCGGAGTCTTCCCCCGCGCTCGCGACGCGGAAGGGGGGACTGCCGCGAACGCACGAGGAGTCGGCGCAACCGGTGAACAGGACCCGCGTCGCACCCGCGACGAGGATGCCCGGCATCGCGCCGCCGGCCGCCGCGCAACCCGGTCCCACCGTCTGGTCTTCTCCGTCGACGGCGATTCCGCTGCCCAGCTCGAGCCCCTCCGTCACGGTCAGCGCCGCAGCGACGGCGAGAGCCGCCGGCGCGGGGCGGACCAGCCACGCCACCGTTCGCCGGGAGACGCCGCCGGCATCCGTTCCGGTGGATCGGACGAGGAACAGCCCGCGATTGAGCCGCAGGACGGTCCCGGCATACGACCCCGTGCCACCGGGCAGCATGCCGGAGAAGACGGACGAGCGGCCCGGAGGGAGCGCGCCGAAGGCGGCGGATCTCCATCCGCCGAGCGCTGCGGCGAGACCGGCCTCCGCGGCGGCCAGCGCCCGCTGGCTGTCCCGCACGTTCGTCCCGAGGCGCATGGCCTGGCGGGCCGAGAAGAACGCTCCCGCGACCAGGGCCCCGAGCAGCACGAGTGCGAACAGCGACACCGCCAGGGCGAAACCGCGGCTGCCGGACGGGGGGTGGCTCGTCACGGGCATCCTAGTTGTTTCGCAGGGCGACCTGCACCGCGACCGAATCCTCGTACTGCCGGCCCGACGTGGTGCGGCCCGGGATTTCGATCGGGGTGGCGCTCAGCCCGCGGACCGTGATGCCGATGCGGGCGACGGCGCCGGGGTCCGCGGCGGGCGCTCCGGCGGAATCGTAGAAGGTGAACGACAGTCCGCCGACCCGCCGCAGCGGTCCCGCCACGGGCGACAGCGACGACCAGGCGCCCCCGCCGTAGCCGCGCTCACCCAGCCAGGCCTGCCCCTGGTCGTCGGTGTAGCTGCGGTACACCACGCGCTCGTAGGTCCGAACCGGCGAGCCGGGTGGCACGCCGTCGAGGTCGGCCGTCGCGCCGGCCAGGCGCACGGACGTCCCCGGCCCTCCGTCGTCGCAGCGGCCGGCGCCGACGCCCACGACGCCGAACTCCACCCACCGGTCGTCGTCGGCCGTGTCGGGATCGCCGTCGCGGAAGACGAGCGCGCGATCGCGCGAAGGATCGATCGCGCGCCAGCCGAACGTGAGGCTGTCCGCGAGGACCACCACCCCGGCCGCGGGGTCCGCCGGCGCGCAGGTCACGGCGAGGCTCCGCGTCGCGCGGATGCCGACCGAATCCGGGCCGATGGCAACGAGGTCGCCGCCGCGCGCGTCGAGCTCGCGCAGCTCGGCGGGGAGCAGCTGCGCCACCGCGCGCAGGCCGTCCTCGACGTCCATGACCTGCGATTCCGATCGGTAGAAGCGCTGATTGTCCTGCAGGACCCGGCCGACCGTGCCCACGACCACGCCCCCCAGGACGAGCCCAATCAGCAGCTCGACCAGCGTGACGCCCACCTCGCGGCCGCGCAGCGCGCTCATGGACACCACTCGACGGCCTCGAACCGGTCGGAGCGCACGTCCCGTCCATCCGGGTAGCCGACGGCGAGTTGGATGGTGCGCACGGCGCCCTGCGTGGTGACGGTCCATTGCAGCAGGTACGCACCGGCGGAGTCCCGGCCGCCGGCCAGCGACGCGCAGCCGCCGCTGCGCAGCACCTCGAGTCGCGAAGCGGCGGCGATCCCGGCGCCGCCCCGTCGCTGGCCCTGCCCCGCCATCCGCGCCACGGCACCGGCCGTGGCGGCGAGCGCGATGAGGCCCACCGTCACCATCAGGACGGCGACGACCACCTCGATCAGCAGGAAGCCCCGGGTGCGGCTCACGCGCCAAGGATGCGGTGTGACACGCGGCGACCGTCACCCGTCCATCGTGGCGCGGCGCGCTCGAACGCGCGCCGCCGATCAGCCCTCGGTGATGCCGAGCTCCTTGAGCTTGTAGAACAGCGTGCGCACCGAGACGCCGAGGAGGGCGGCGGCCTTCCGGCGGTTGCCGTCGCAGCGCCGCAGCGCTTCGCGGATCACCTCGCCCTGGAGCTGGCCCTGGCGCGCCCGGAGCGACAGATCGGACGCGACAGCCGGGCGCCCGGCCGGCCGCCGCGGCTCCCCGCCGACGACGGCCGGAGGCAGGTCCGCGCGGCGGATCACGCCGCCGCGGGCGATCACCAGCGCGCGCTCGAGGGCGTTGGACAGCTCGCGCACGTTGCCCGGCCAGGAGTAGTCCAGCAGCGTGCGCAGGGCGTCCGGCTCGATCTCCGGGGCGCTCCGGCCCAGCCGGCCGCAGTGCCGTGCCAGCAGGTTGTCGATCAGCGGCGGGACGTCCTCCGGGCGCTCGCTGAGGGGCGGCAACCGGATGGCCACGACGTTGAGCCGATAATAGAGGTCTTCGCGGAACCGCCCGTCCGCCACGTCCGCCTCGAGGTCGCGTGCCGTGGCGGTCACCACCCGGACGTCCACCCGGCGCTCGGCGCGGTCGCCGACCCGCCGGATCTGGCCGTCCTGGAGCACGCGCAGCAGCTTCGCCTGCAGGCCGGTGGGCAGGTCGCCGATCTCGTCCAGGAACAGCGTGCCGCCCGACGCTTCCTCGAACAGTCCCCGGTGATCGCCGACCGCGCCGGTGAAGGCCCCGCGCACGTGCCCGAACAGCTCGGACTCGAGCAGCGCCTCGGGGATGGCCGCGCAGTTGACGGCGACGAACGACCGCTCCGCCCGCGGGGACAGGCGGTGCAGCTCGCGGGCGAGCACCTCCTTGCCCGTCCCGCTCGGCCCCGTGATGAGCACGGTCGTCGTGTGCGGCGCGACCTTGGCCACCACGTCGAGCGCGGCCTGCATCGCGTCGGAGGCGGCGACGATGCCCGGCGACGCGGCGCTCGGTCCGAGAGCCGACCGCAGCGATTCGACCTCCCGCCTCAGCCGCTCCCGCTCCTCGGCCTTCCGGAGCACGAGAATGACCTCGTCGGCGCGGAACGGCTTGGGGATGTAGTCGTAGGCGCCTTCCTTCATCGCCGCGATCGCGGCGTCCTCCGAGCCGTACGCGCTCATCATGATCACCAGCGCCGCTCCGCCGGCCGCCCGGTAGCGGCGCAGGAATTCCAGCCCGTCCAGGGCCGGCATCCGGACGTCGCACAGCACGGCGTCGAAGCTCTCGGCGAGCGCGCGGGACAGGCCGCGCTCGCCATCCGCCTCGTCGGCCACTTCGAAGCCTTCCTCGCTCAGCAGCAGCCTCAACGACTGCCGCAGCCCAGGCTCGTCATCGACGATGAGCAGCTTCACGGCGCCATCCCGGGGAACGTGACGGTGAACGCGGCGCCGCCCTCCCGCGCCCGGGCGACGTCCACGCGACCCCCATGATCGTGAACGATCCGCTGCACGATCGCCAGGCCGAGTCCCGTGCCCTTGCCGGGCTCCTTGGTGGTGAAGAACGGGTCGAAGACGCGCTCGACCAGGTCCGCAGGCACGCCCGGACCGCTGTCGCCGACGACGACCTGCACCGCCGGAGCCCCGTCGGCGACGCTCTCGAGGTGACGGCCCGTCCGCCGCGCGCTGCGCACGGCCGCCGCACCGGCGTCGGCGTCCGTGCTCCGCCGCTCGGCCTCCACGACCGCGCCCAGCCGCGCCGGGCTGGCGACCACCGCGATGCGCCCTCCCTCGCCGGCCGCGTCCACCGCGTTGAGCAGCAGGTTCACGAACACCTGCTCGAGCGCGGGCGCGTCGCCGAGCATCGCGGGAAGGCCCTCGGCGCGCACGACCTCCACGCTCACCAGTCGCAGCAGGCCCTGCGCGCGCAGCAGCTCCACCGTTCGCTCGGCCACCGCCCCCACGTCGAGCGGCTCGCGCCGCGCGTCACGCGGCCGCGCGTAGTCGAGCAGGCTGCGGACGATGGTGTCGATGCGGCGAGCCTCCCGGTCGATCGCAGCCACCAGATCCGGTGCCTCGCCGCGCCGGCCGAGCAGCTCCAGATAGTTGCCGATCGCCGCCAACGGGTTGCCGATCTCGTGCGCGACGCCCGCCGCCAGGCGGCCCACCGACGCGAGCTTCTCGGCCTGCACCAGGGCCCCCTGCGCGTCCAGGAGCCGCTCAGTCATGAGATTGACGCTCTCGGCAAGGCGATCGAACTCGCGGGTGTCCGCCGGTGGAGCGCGTCGCGACATCTCACCGGTGGCGACGGCCTGGGTCACGGACACCAGAGCCGCCATCGGCTCCGTGACCAGCCGCGACACCAGATACCGTCCGAAGCCGATGAAGATGAGGACGTCGGCCATCACCAGCGCGGTGATCAGCGCGACGCCCAGGAAGCCGCGCCCGAGCAACGGCACGAGCACGGCCGTGAAGACTGCGAGCACCAGCGCTCCGGCCGCGAGCACGGCGAGGTTCAGGAGCAGCTCCGTGCGGAGCGACGGCTTGGGAGGGGCCGCGCCACCGGCCGGGCGTCGTGCCATGGCCTCCACGATGTGCGCCCGAGGCCAAAATGCAAAGGGCGGCCTGGAGGCCGCCCTTCGATGGTCCTGCGGAGAGGGTTACTGGCAGGTCGGCGCGCCTTCGTTCTCGCCGGTGACCGGCGGCGTCGCGCTCCCCACGAAGATCCCGCAGGTCTTCGCCGTGGCGTTGTTGCTCGACGTCGCTGCCCAGCCGGTGCCGGTGGCCGAGGAGATCGACACCGTGTTGCCGGCCGAGACGTTGTAGTTGAGGTTCGACAGCACCGACGCGTAGGTCACGTTGTCGGCGAAGTACGCCTCCTGGGCCGTGACCAGGTTCCGAAGGTCGGCCTTCATGCCCGCGATGTAGGCCTTCTCCTT
>DATJUT010000093.1 GCA_035502185.1 Gemmatimonadales bacterium | reverse complement strand
AGTCGAACCTGTGGCCTTCAGCTCCGGAGGCTGACGCTCTATCCAGCTGAGCTACTGGCGCAACAGTCGGGGCGAGAGGATTTGAACCTCCGACCTCCTGGTCCCGAACCAGGCGCGCTAACCGGTCTGCGCCACGCCCCGAACAACAACTGCGAGTTGTGAGACGCCGAGTTCCGAGGCCGCCCCCCCCGCCGAAGGAAGCCGCACTGCGCGGTCCTCGCAACCCGGCGTCTCGCAACTCGGAACCAGCTTCTCAGTGCGCCCAGGAGGAGTTGAACCCCCAACCTCCTGATCCGTAGTCAGGCGCTCTATCCAGTTGAGCTATGGGCGCGATGGGCGGTACAAGATTCGAACTTGTGACCTCTACGATGTCAACGTAGCGCTCTAACCAACTGAGCTAACCGCCCGTCGTTCGGCGGCCGGCGTCCGAACGTGAAACGCCCGGCCGGCAGGTCCGTAGGAGCGGGAAACGGGACTCGAACCCGCGACCCCAACCTTGGCAAGGTTGTGCTCTACCAACTGAGCTATTCCCGCAGGTGGAGGCGAGGGGGATCGAACCCCTGACCTCGTGAATGCCATTCACGCGCTCTCCCAACTGAGCTACGCCCCCCGCCCCCGAACGGCCAGGGTCTTCCGTTCGGAGCCCCGAAAGCTATTTTGGTGCCCCGTCCCGGTCAACGAGAACTTCGACCCGGGTGGTGGGTACAAGGCCGCATGAACCACAAGACGCCACGGCGCCGCACCAGGGCGCCGCGCTATATAAGGAATGAGATGGCCGATCAGCCTGCCGCTCGCAAGCGCCGCCGCCCGTCCAAGCCGCTCCTGCCCCTGGGGCCCGGGGAGGCCGACCGGGACATCCTCGACCAGTACCTGTACGAGGTGTCCGTCACGCCCCTCCTGAAGCCGCACGAGGAGATCGAGCTGGCGAAGAAGGTCCGGGCCGGCGACCACGACTCGATGCAGGAGCTGGTGCGCCGCAACCTGCGCTTCGTCATCTCGGTGGCGAAGAAATACCAGAACCGCGGCCTCCCGCTCACCGACCTGATCGGCGAGGGCAACGTTGGCCTGATGACCGCCGCCCGCAAGTTCGACCCCGATCAGGGCGTGAAGTTCATCTCGTACGCGGTGTGGTGGATCCGGCAGGCGATCCTGGCCTCGCTGGCGCGCCAGGGCCGCACGGTGCGGGTGCCCCTGAACCGCACGGCGGACCTGTCGAAGATCGTCCGTACGGCCGAGGCGCTGCGCCAGTCGATGCGCCGCGAGCCGACCCCGGAGGAGGTCGCCGCCGCCACGGGGCTGTCGCTGGAGGTGGTGCAGTCGCTGGCCGCCCTGAACAGCGGCGAGGTGCGGCTCGACGCGCCCCTGGACCCCGACGGCGACCGCTCGCTGATCGAGCGGTTCGTCTCGGACGAGGGGCCGACGACCGAGGACCGCGCCATGGACCGGTTCCTCGCCCAGGAGATCGAGAGCGCGCTGGCCACGCTGCCGCCGCGCGACGCGAAGGTGCTGCGGCTCTACTTCGGCCTCGACGGCGGGCGCGAGCACACCCTGGAGGAGATCGGCGGCATGCTCGGCGTGACGCGCGAGCGCATCCGCCAGCTCCGGGACCGCGCCCTGAAGCGGCTGCGCGAGGGGACCGTGGGGAAGGCGCTGGCCAGCTTCGCGGCCTGACCGGGCCGCCCGCGGCGTAGGCCCACAGTGGCGGCCGGGGGGAGCCCTTCCTCCCGGCCGCTTCGTTTGGCCGGGTGCGCGCGTGCGCGCCGGCTCGTTCGCGCCATCACATTCTTGTCCCCCGCTCCCGTCCGCCCTATCTTGCCCTGGTGTTCGCCTCCCTGGGCCGCCACGTGCTCGCGGCCGTCGCGGCGTTCGGCCGGCTGGGCCGGTTCCTCGGCGACACCGTTCGCGCGCTGGCCGAGGTCCGCACCTGGGGCCCGCTGGCCTTCCAGCAGATGCGGCGGCTGGGCGTGGAGTCGCTGCCCATCACCCTGTTCATCGCCGCGTTCACCGGCATCGTCCTCGCCCTGCTGGCGTCCTACGCCATGACGAACTACGTGCCGCCGTACCTGGTCGGCACGCTGGTCGGCAAGACGATGATCCTCGAGCTGGGGCCGGTCCTGACCGGGCTCGCCCTGGCGGGCCGGGTGGGCGCCAACATCGCCGCCGAGCTCGGCACGATGCGCGTCACCGAGCAGGTGGACGCGCTGGAGACCCTGGCCTACAACCCGTACGCCTACCTGGTGGTCCCGCGGGTGCTGGCGGGCACGCTCATGTTCCCCGTGGTGGTGGCGTTCGCGATGGCCATGGGCGTGTTCACCGGCTGGGTCGCCGCGACCACGCTCCTGCCCGTCACCACCGCCGAGTTCGTGCGCGGTCTGCGGCTGTTCTTCGTGCCCTTCGACATCCAGTTCGGGCTGATCAAGTCGGCGTCCTTCGGCCTCGTGATCACCCTGATCGGCTGCTTCCTCGGGTTCACCACCCGCGGCGGCGCCGAGGGCGTGGGCCGCGCCACCACTCGGACGGTGGTCTACAGCGCCGAGATGATCCTGGTGCTCGACGCGTACTGGGCGGTGACCCTGCTCCGGACGCAGGTGGCGTGATCGAGTTCCGCGATCTCCACAAGGCGTTCGGCGCGAACCGCGTGCTCGAGGGGTTCTCGCTGACGGTGCGCGACGGCGAGACGATGGTCATCATCGGCTACTCCGGCACGGGCAAGAGCGTGGCGGTCAAGCACGTGGTGGGGCTCCTGGAGCCGGACGCCGGCGAGGTCGCGGTGGACGGCCAGGTGGTCTCCGCGCTGCGGCGGCGGGAGCTGACGGAGCTCCGGGCCAACATCGGCTTCGTGTTCCAGTTCGCGGCGCTGTTCGACTCGCTGACCATCTTCGAAAACGTCGCCCTCGGCCTGCAGCGCCGGCGGTCGATGAGCGCCGCCGAGATCGCGACCCGGGTGGCCGAGTCGCTGCAGCTGGTGGACCTCGCCGGCACCGAGGGTCACATGCCGGCCGAGCTGTCGGGCGGCATGCGCAAGCGGGTGGGCCTGGCGCGCGCCATCGCCTTGCGGCCCAAGTACCTTCTCTATGACGAGCCGACCACGGGGCTGGATCCCGTGACGTCGGCGGTGATCGACCAGCTCATCGTGCGGACGCGGGAGGCGCTCGGCGTCACCAGCATCGTGATCACGCACGACATGCGGACCGCCTACACGGTCGGCGACCGGATCGCTATGCTCTACCAGGGTCGCATCCGGCAGGTGGGCACGGTGGACGAGATCCGGGCGACCGCCGATCCGGTGGTGCGGCAGTTCGTCGAGGGCCGGCCCGACGGGCGGGCGGCCGAGCGCGCGAGCCTGAGCGGCGCGTCCGGCGCCTTCGCCCAGGAGGGAGAGGGATGAGGCGCACCAGCGAAGCCCTGGTGGGGGCGTCGGTGCTGATCGCCATCGCGCTGGTGGTGGCGGGCACCCTGTGGCTCAGCCAGGCGCGGTTCGGCGGGAACGACTTCACCCGCGACGTGCGTGTGCGCAGCATCGGCGGCCTGCTGCCCGGCGATCCGGTGCTGTTGCGGGGCGTGCGCATCGGGCGCGTGGACGCGATCGCCCTGTCGCGCAGCGACTGGGTCACCGTGTCGCTGCGGCTGCGGGGCTCGACGGAGCTGCCCGAGCACCCGGTGGCCCTGTTCGCCACCACCACCCTGTTCGGCGACTGGGGCGTGCAGATCATCTCGCGCGACAACCTCCCCGACGACCCCGAGATCCGGAAGGCGATCGTGGAAGCGACGCCGGCCCGCGGCAACGCGATGCCGGGCGCGGCCCTGCCCGACGTGGGACAGCTCACCGCGCAGGCCGGCCGCATCGCCGGCGACATCGCCCTCATCGCGACGCGCGTCAACGCCGCCTTCGACTCGGCAAGCGCCGCGCGCCTCAAGAGCGCCTTCATCGACTTGTCGCGCCTCACCAGCGTGCTGCGGACCATCGCCACGGGCCAGGAGTCCACGCTCACCCGGATCGGCGGCAGCCTCGACACCGGCACCACCCTGCTCGCCCAGACGGCGCGGTCCATCGCGCGCACCGCCTCGCGGGTCGATTCGGCGACTTCCCGGGACCAGCTGCAACGCATCCTCGGCCACACCGATACGGTCACCGCGAGCCTGACGGACGTGGCCGCCAACCTCCGCTCGCTGTCGCGCGCGGCCGCTGGTCAGCAGCAGGCGTTCGAGCGCATCGTGGCCCGGACCGATTCGATGCTGGAGCGGATCCAGGCCGGGCAGGGCACCCTGGGCCGCCTCAGCCGCGACACGACGCTCTACAGCGAGACCGTCGAGGCCGTGCACACGCTGCGGGAGCTGCTGCAGGACATCCAGAGGAATCCGCGCCGCTACTTCTCGTTCTCGGTGTTCTAGTGGGTGAGCGTCCGACGCCGATCGAGGAGACCTCGGCCGGGGGCGTCGTGTTCCGCCGCCGCAACGGGGATCATCCGGCGTTCCTCCTGATCCGCGACTCGTACCGCAACTGGGGGCTGCCCAAGGGCCACCTCGAGGCGGGCGAGGCGGCCGCCGAGGCCGCGCTCCGCGAGGTGGGCGAGGAGACCGGGCTCACCGACCTGGTGCTCCACGGGCCGATCCAGGAGATCGACTGGTTTTTCCGGTTCCGGCGCCGCCTCATCCACAAGACCTGCGTGTTCTACCTGATGGAGAGCGCCTCGGGCGAGGCCTGTCCGCAGCGGGACGAGGGGATCACCGCCTGCCGCTGGCTGCCGTTCGACGACGCGCTCAAGGCGGTTTCGTACGCCAACGCACGGGAGGTGCTGAGCCTGGCCGGCCAGCTCCTTGCCGCCCGCTTCGCCAGGTGAGCCCGACCCTCGTGACCACCGCACGGGAGGTGCTGAGTCTGGCCGGACAGCGGCTGATCGCCATCGACGCGCCGTGACCCAGCCCGCGATCGTGACGTTGCTCCGGAGCCCGGCGGCCCGCGCGGCGTTCCGCCGCGCGATGCCGCGCGGCCGCGCCCGGGTGGCGTCGTGCCGGTCGGCGTCGGCGGTCGAGCGCCTGCTCGCCGGGACGCTCGCAGACGCGGTCGTGGTCGACGCGCGGGTGCCGGGCGCACTCGCGGTCCTCGGCGCCTGCCGGGCGGCCTACCCCGGCATCCCGCGCTTCGCGTACTCGGCCTTCCGGCCGGACGAGGCGGAGCTGCTGGCCTCCTGCATCCGGAGCGCGGGTGCCCACCCGATCTTCGAGGGCGTGGAGGACGCCGTCCTGCCGGACCTGATCCTCCCGCGCACCGCGAGCGCGACCCGTCTCGTGCTCCTGGCCGGTGCGCCGCGGCTGCTGCGGCTGCTCGACCCGCTGCAGGAGCAGGCGTGGCGCGCCGTGATGCGGCGCGTCGGCGGGCGGCTCCGCACCTCGGACATCGCCGCCGAGCTGGGCGTGTCGCGGGAGCACCTGTCGCGCCAGTTCGGCGCTGGCGGGGCCCCGAACCTCAAGCGGGTCATCGACCTCGCGCGGGCCGCCACGGCCGCCGACCTGCTGGCCAACCCCGGCTATTCGGTCCGGGCCGTGGCGCGCATCCTCGGCTTCGCGTCGGCGAGCCACCTCTCCGGCGCGGCCCGCCGCGTGGCCGGCGTCACGGCGCGGGGCCTCTCCGCGCTCGGGCCGGCCGGAGTGCTGGGCTCGTTCCTCCGCGGTCGGACGCGCAGCCGCAGCTGGGGCGCGGCGCGCTGACGGCGCGGTGGCCCGCCGCGCGGCCGGGCCGGCGCTCGCGCGGCCTTCGACGCGCTCCTATCTTCCGAGCCGCATGGCAGAGCTTCGCGACGGCCTCCAGGCCACTCTAGGCAGTACCTACCGGATCGAGCAGGAGCTCGGCGGCGGTGGCATGAGCCGCGTTTTCCTGGCGATCGAGACCAGTCTCGGCCGCAAGGTCGTGATCAAGGTCCTGCCTCCGGAGATGGCCGCCGGGGTCAACAGCGATCGGTTCAACCGCGAGATCCGGCTGTCCGCCTCGCTGCAGCATCCGCACATCGTTCCGCTGATCACCACCGGCCAGGCGGGCGACCTCCTCTACTACACCATGCCGTTCGTCGAGGGCGAGAGCCTCCGCGCCAAGCTGACGCGCGAGGGCGAGCTGCCGGTCGGCGAGGCGATCCGCATCCTGCTCGACGTGGTGGACGCGCTCGGCTATGCCCACGCGCACGGAGTGGTGCACCGCGACATCAAGCCGGACAACGTCCTGATCTCCGGCCACCACGCCGTGGTGACCGACTTCGGCGTGGCCAAGGCGGTGAGCGCCTCGAGCGGCTCGTCCACGCTGACCTCGCTCGGGGTCGCGCTGGGTACGCCGGCCTACATGGCGCCCGAGCAGGCCGCCGCCGACCCGCACGTGGATCACCGCGCCGACCTCTACGCCGTGGGTGCGCTCGCGTACGAGATGCTGTGCGGCCGGCCGCCGTTCGCCGGGATGACCCCGCAGGCGGTGCTCGCCGCCCACGTCACACAGGTGCCGGATCCGGTCGTGGCCCACCGGCCCACCGTGCCGGGAGCGCTCAATGCGCTGATCATGCGGTGTCTGGAGAAGAAGGCGGCCGACCGTCCGCAGCGGGCCGAAGAGCTGCTGGCCGAGCTCCAGGCGATGGCGACGCCGTCGGGAGGGATGGCACCCACCGGCGCGGTGCGCACGATCTCCTCGGGGACGGAGGCGGCGATCCGGCGCGCGCACCCGGCCCGCGTGGCCACGATCTTCGTGGCCGTCGCCGCGGTGGTTTTCGGGCTGGTCTACGTGGTGATGGTGAAGGCCGGACTGCCCGGATGGGTGCTTCCGGGCGCCGGGGTGCTGCTCGTGGCCGGGCTCCCGATCATGCTCGTGACGGGCGCATCCGAGCGGAGGCGCGCGGTGGCCCGCAGGACCGGCGTGGTCACGGCCGTTCCGTCGGGAGGCTTCCGCGGGCTGTTCACCTGGCGCAGGGCCATCGTGGGTGGCGCGCTGGCCTTCGCGGCGCTCGGGGCGGGCACCGCGGTGTACATGACGATGCGCGCGCTCGGCATCGGGCCGGTCGGGACGCTCGTCGCCGCGGGCACGCTCAAGGAGCGGCAGAAGGTCATCCTCGCCGAGTTCGTGAACCGCGCGGCCGACACCACGCTCGGGCCCACGCTCACCGAGGCGTTCCGGGTGGACCTCGCCCAGTCGCCGACCGTGCAGCTGGTGGACGCCAACGTGGTCGGCGCGGCGCTGACGCGGATGCAGCGCGATCCGCGCGCGCGGCTGACGCCGGATCTGGCCCGCGAGGTCGCCGAGCGCGAGGGCGTGACGGCCGTGGTCGCGGGGCAGATCGATCCGGTGGACCGCGGCTACGTTCTCTCGACCAGCATCGTCTCGGCAGCCGACGGCCGGGTGCTCACCGCGGTCCGCGCCACGGCCTCCGACGGTTCGCATCTGATCGACGCCCTCGACAAGCTCTCCAGCTCGCTGAGGGAGCGCATCGGCGAGTCGTTCCGGAGCATCCGGGCCACGCCCCCGCTCGCACAGGTGACCACCGGCTCGCTCGAGGCGCTGCGCAAGTACTCGGAGGCCGTTCGCCTCTTCAACCAGGGAGACCAGGAAGGGGCGATCCCCGTCCTGCGGGAGGCGACGGCCCTCGACACGGGCTTCGCGATGGCGTACCGCAAGCTCTCCGTGATCCTCAGCAACACCGGCGGCGCCTACGACCAGATCGTCGCCGCCGCCACCCAGGCTTTCCGTCACGGCGACCGTCTCACCGAGGTGGAGCGCGACCTCACGTCGGCCCGCTATTACGAGATCGTCGAATGGGACCCGGCGCGGATGTCGGCCGCCTATCGCTCGGTGCTCGACGCGGATCCGAACAGCGAAGTTGCGCTGAACAACCTGGCGAACCTGTTGAACTTCCAGGGACAGTACGCCGCCGCGGAGAGCCTGGTCCAGCGCGGGATCCGCCTGGGCTACGCCGGCACTTTCTACCAGTCCGCCTACGAGAGCGAGATGCCGCAGGGTCATTTCGCGGACGCCGCCGCGACGACCGAGCGCTACGCCAAGGCGTGGCCGGCCGACCCGGGAGTCGTAAACCAGCGCGCCAGCCTGGCTGCCGCCCAGCACGACTACGCCGCCGCCGAGCAGACATGGCGGCAGTTGCTGCAGAGCCAGCGGACCGGGTCATCGTGGCACGAGAACGCGAATTGGGCCCTCGCTGCGCTTTCCGAGGTGCGCGGACAGCTGGGGCGCTCGGCGCAGTACCTGCACGACGTGCAGTCGGATGCCGAGACCCGCAACCTGCCGGCCGACTACATCGAGGCGGCCCTCGCCACGGGATGGTTGGACCTGCACTATCGCAACCGGCCCGACGACGCCGTGCAGAAGGTCAGCGCGGCCCTCGCCCGGCATCCGCTCGCCGGCATCCCGCCCGAAAGCCGGCCGTATTCCGATCTCGCGGCCTTGTACGCGCGCGCCGGCCGAGTGGGCGAGGCCCAACGGCTCATGGCCGAGTTCGAACGCGTCATTCCCGAGGGCATTCGCCGCGGCAGCTTCGCTCGGCGCGGGGCCGCTGCCGAGATTGCCGCGGCACAGGGCCACTACGCCGAGGCCGTCGCGCAGGCCTCACTGCTCAGGCAGGAAAGCGGGTGCCCCGTCTGTGCGCTGCTGGACCTGGGCAGGATGTACGAGAAGACGGGTCAGACGGACTCCGCGCTGGCCGCCTACGAGACGGTGGTCACGCGCTCGGCACCGTACCGGATCTTCGACGATTCGTACCAGCTGGCGCCGACGTACAAGCGGCTCGGCGAGCTGTACGAGGCCAAGGGTGACCGCGCGAAGGCGCTGGACTACTACGGACGCTTCGTGGACCTCTGGAAGAACGCCGACCCGGAGCTGCAGCCGGTCGTCCGCGACGTGCGCCAGCGCCTTGCTCGCCTCGGCGGAGCGCACTAGCAGCCCGACCGGGCGGTCGTGGCCACGGTGTCCGTGCCGACGCGGGCCCGGCCCGCTGTCGGGCGGACGGTAGTCGTCGGACCACTACCGGGCGGACCCGTCGGTTGCCGCAGCCGCCGCGTCCCGGGTATTTTTCACGACTGCGTTCGAGCCGAATCCACCTTTCACACAGCGTCTCCATGGCCAACGAAACGGTGCTGCGCCCGGGTGAACTGAAGGACGTCCTCCTCCGCGAGATCGAGGCCGCCGATCTGGCGGCGGCCGACCTCGAGGAGGTCGGCACGGTGCTCGAGGTCAAGGACGGCGTGGCCCGCGTATACGGGCTCACCGCGGCCATGTCCGGCGAGATGCTCGAGTTCCGGGCGTCGGCAACCGACGAGGGCATCAGCGGCCTCGCCCTGAACCTGGAGGAAGACAACATCGGCGCCGTGATCCTGGGGAACTACCTGAATCTCCGGGAGGGCGACGAGGTCCGCCGCACGGGGCGGGTCTTCGAGGTGCCGGTCGGGGACGGCATGATCGGACGGGTGGTGGACCCCCTGGGCCGGCCGCTCGACGGGCGGGGGCCGATCGCCGCGCAGGGCGCCCGCCACGTGGAGATGGTGGCGCCGGGCATCGTGGTGCGGCAGCCGGTAAAGGAGCCGCTGCAGACCGGGATCAAGGCCGTGGACTCGATGATCCCCATCGGCCGCGGCCAGCGGGAGCTGATCATCGGCGACCGCGGCACGGGCAAGACGGCGATCGCCATCGACACCATCATCAACCAGAAGGGCGGCGACGTCGTCTGCGTGTACGTGGCCATCGGCCAGAAGAATTCCACGGTGGCCTCGGTGGTCGAGCGGCTCCGCCAGCGCGGCGCGATGGACTACACCATCGTGGTGGTGGCGGCAGCCTCGGACCCGGCGCCGCTGCAGTTCATCGCCCCGTACGCCGGGTGCGCGATGGCGGAGCACTTCATGTACACGCAGGGCCGCCACACGCTGTGCGTCTACGACGATCTGTCGAAGCACGCGGCCGCGTACCGGCAGATCTCGCTGGTGCTGCGACGCCCGCCGGGGCGGGAGGCGTACCCGGGCGACGTGTTCTACCTGCATTCGCGGCTGCTGGAGCGCGCGGCCAAGATCGCGGAGGATCCCGCCCTCATCAAGTACGACCCGCGCATCACGAAGCCGGGCGGCTCCCTGACCGCGCTGCCGATCATCGAGACGCTGGCCGGCGACGTCTCGGCCTACATCCCGACCAACGTCATCTCGATCACCGACGGGCAGATCTTCCTCGAGACCGACCTGTTCTACTCCAACGTGCGCCCGGCGATCAACGTCGGCATCTCGGTGAGCCGCGTGGGCGGCAACGCGCAGATCAAGGCGATGAAGCAGGTGGCCGGCCGCCTGCGGCTCGATCTGGCACAGTACCGCGAGTTGGAGGCGTTCTCCCAGTTCGGCTCCGACCTCGACCAGGCGACCCTGCGCCAGCTGGCGCGCGGCCAGCGCCTGGTCGAAGTCCTCAAGCAGCCCCAGTACGCCACGATGGACGTCGCCGAGCAGGTGGAGATCATCTTCGCGGCCACCAACGGCTACCTCGACGACGTCGAGGTGCCGGCCATCAAGGCGTGGGAGACGGCGTTCCACCAGTACATGGCCGCGAGCCACGCCGACCTCGCCGCCGAGATCCGGGACAAGAAGGTGCTGTCGGACGACTTGACCGGCCGGCTCCGCAAGGCGATCGAGGCCTTCAAGGCGCTCAAGAAGTAATGGCCAAGACGCGGGCGCTCCGGCGCCGCATCCGCTCGATCGAGAGCACGCGCCAGGTCACGCGGACGATGGAGATGGTGTCCACGTCCAAGCTGAAGCGCGCCCAGGACCGCGTGGTGGGCGCGCGGCCTTACGCGCAGGCCCTGGCGGAAACCATCGGCGACCTGCTCAGCCCGGAGCTCGCGGAGCGCTTCCCGCTCCTCCGGCAGCCGACTCCGCCGGCCCGGGGCGGGCCGCGCCGCGCGGCGGTCCTGCTCATCACGTCGAACCGCGGCCTCGCCGGCGCCTTCAACGCGAACCTGATCCGGGCGGCGCGCGAGCGGGTGGCGGCGCTGGAAGCGGCCGGGTACACCGTGGACCTGCTGGTCGTGGGGAAGAAGGCGATCGCCTACTTCAAGTTCGTGCGGCGCCCGCTGGCGCTGGCACGCCTCGACATCGGCGACCGGCCCACGGCCGCCCACGCGGTCGAGCTGGCGGGGCCCCTCATCACGCAGTTCGAGGCCGGAGGGCTGGCGTCGCTCGACGTGGTGTACGCGCGCTTCAAGTCGGCGCTGGCGACGCCACCGGTCGTCGAGCGGGTGCTGCCCATTGAAGCCAGACGGGCAGTTGCGCGGACGGCAAGTGGCAAGACCGCTCCTCCCCGCCCCGAAGGCCGGACGCCCAACTTCATCCTGCGGCCGGGCCCCGAGGAGCTGCTCGCGGCGCTGCTGCCGCTCTACGTCCGCAACCTCGTCTACCGCGCCCTGGTGGAGACGGCGGCCTCGGAGCACGGCGCGCGCCGCACGGCGATGAAGAACGCGACCGACAACGCCGGGGAGATCCTGGACATCCTGCGGCGGACGTTCAACCGAGCCAGGCAAGGTCAGATCACCCAAGAGCTCGCGGAGATCGTCGGCGGTGCAGAGGCGCTGAAGGGATAGTCAACGCTCTACGAGGAGCCCATGGCAGAGTCGAACATCGGCAAAGTCGTCCAGGTCATCGGACCCGTCATCGACGTCGAGTTCCCCCCCGAGCGCCTGCCCGAGCTGTACACCGCGCTCCGGGTGGACGAGGCGGGCCCGGCGGGTGAGCGGGTGCGCCTGGTGGCCGAGGTGCAGCAGCACATCGGCCGCAACCAGGTGCGCGCGGTGGCGATGTCGTCGACCGACGGGCTGGTGCGCGGCATGCCGGCCCTGGACCTGGGCGGTCCCATCTCGGTCCCGGTCGGCAAGCACGCCCTCGGCCGGATCCTCAACGTGCTCGGCGAGCCGGTGGACGGCGGAGAACCGATCCCATCCGACGCGGAGCGCTGGTCGATCCACCGCGAGCCGCCGAAGTTCACCGAGCTGCAACCCAAGACGGAGGTCTTCGAGACCGGGATCAAGGTCATCGACCTGATCTCCCCGTTCGCCAAGGGCGGCAAGATCGGGCTGTTCGGCGGCGCGGGCGTGGGCAAGACCGTGATCATCCAGGAGCTGATCCACAATGTCGCGATGGGACACGGCGGCCGGTCGGTGTTCTGCGGGGTCGGCGAGCGGACCCGCGAGGGGAACGACCTGTACCTGGAGATGAAGGAGTCCGGGGTGCTGCCGTCCACCGCCCTCATCTACGGCCAGATGAACGAGCCGCCGGGCGCGCGCCTGCGGGTGGGCCTCTCCGGGCTCACGGTCGCGGAGTACTTCCGTGACGTCGAGGGCCAGGACGTGCTGGTCTTCATCGACAACATCTTCCGGTTCACCCAGGCCGGCTCCGAGGTCTCCGCCCTGCTGGGGCGCATGCCGAGCGCGGTGGGCTACCAGCCCACGCTCGGCACCGAGATGGGCGACCTCCAGGAGCGCATCACCTCGACCAAGCGCGGCTCGATCACCTCGGTGCAGGCGATCTTCGTCCCCGCCGACGATCTCACCGACCCCGCGCCGGCCACGGCGTTCGCGCACCTCGACGCCACGGTGGTGCTGTCGCGGCAGATCTTCGAGCTGGGCATCTACCCCGCGGTGGACCCGCTGGACTCGGCCAGCCGCATCCTCGACGCCCAGTACCTCGGCGACCGCCACTACAAGGTCGCGACCCAGGTCCAGCAGATTCTCCAGCGCTACAAGGACCTCCAGGACATCATCGCGATCCTCGGCATGGACGAGCTGTCGGAGGACGACAAGCAGATCGTGGCGCGCGCCCGCCGGGTGCAGCGCTTCCTGTCGCAGCCGTTCCACGTGGCGGAGGTCTTCACCGGCCTGCCGGGCCGCTACGTGAAGCTCGAGGAGACCATCGAGTCGTTCGAGCGCGTGGTCGCGGGCGAGTTCGACGAGCTGCCGGAGCAGGCGTTCTACATGGTGGCCGGGATCGACGACGTCGTCGAGCGCGCCAAGAAGCTCGAGGCGGCCTGATGACCGGAGCGGAGCGGCCGATGCGGGTCACCGTGGTGTCCCCCGAACGGCAGCTGTTCGACGGCGAGGCCACCGCGGTCGTCGCGCCCGCCTACGACGGCCTGGTCGGCATCCTCCCGCGGCACGCGCCGTTCCTGACCCTGCTCGGCGCGGGGAGGCTGGTCGTGCGGCGCGGCGCCGAGTCCGAGCAGTTCACCGTCGCGGGCGGCTTCGCCCAGGTGACGGACAACCGGGTGCGCATCGTCGTGGAGCGGGTGGCGAGCTGAGCTCGAGCGTGAAGGCGCCGAGCGGATCGGTGGCCCGTCCGGGATTCCCGGGCGGGTCACGTGCTTTCCGGGCCGGCCTCCTGCTATCTTAAGGCCGCGCGGCGCCACGGTGGCCCGGCACTGACACGGAGGGACGCACATGAGGCGCATCGGCAAGGCAATGATCGCGGCGGCGCTGCCCCTGGTCGCGGGTGCGACGGCCGCCCGGGCGCAGCTGGCGGGCATCCCGGTGTACTTCAATCCCCGGGGCGGCACCGGCATCGGCGTGTCGGCCGACCTCGGGTTCCCGAACAACAACGCCGGTGGCGGCACCGCGTACGGGGTGGCCGGGAGCTTCGGCGCCGGTCCGGTGACGCTCACGGGCATGGTGGGCGCGTGGAAGGGCACGGGCTTCGGCAGCGCGGAGACCTCGTTCGGCGCCGACCTCGGCTACCGGCTCTTCGGCGGCGGCCTGCTGCCGGTCGCGGTCGGCGTGCAGGCGGGCTACGGCTCGGTGAAGATCCCGGCCATCGGCGGCACCGTGACGGCCACCACGATCCCCGTCGGCATCGCGCTGGCGTTGAACCCGCCGCTGTTTCCGCTCAAGCCGTGGGTGGCGCCCCACATGGACTTCACCAGCGTTTCGGGGGGTGGGGGCAACGCCTCGAACTTCCACGTGTCCGCCGGCGTCAACTTCAACCTGCTCCTCGGCCTCGGCGTGCACGCGGCCGTGGACTGGGGCAAGATCAAGGGCACGGACCAGACCAGCCTGGTCTGGGGCGTCGGCGCCCACTTCAACTTCCACGTGCCCGTCATGTAGCCGAGTCGTCCATACCCGCGGGGGCGCGCCGGCCGGCGCGCCCCTCGGGTCCCGCTCTCCCCCTCGACCCCGGCACCCGTGACGAACGTATCGCAGCACAACTGGCTGAGTCCGGTCGCAGTCCTGGCGCTGTCGCTCACCGCGGCCGGCTGCGCGATGACCTTCGACGCGACCAGCCTCGGCGTGCCCGCGAGCCTGGCGTCGGCCGCGGCGCAACCGGCGGTCGGCGACACGTTCGACGTCCGCACCAAGGCCGTCTACCTCTTCTGGGGGCTGTACGCCAGCCAGGAGCCGAGCCTGCTGCGCGCGCTCGAGGGCCAGGTGGCCGGCGGCCGCGCCGTCCGGGATCTCCGGGTGCGCGTGACGCGCCGCTGGTCCGACATCCTCATCACCGCGCTGACGGCCGGCATCGTGACCCCCATGACCGTCCGGTTCCAGGGCGTGGTCGTTCCGAACTCGCCCTAGCGCCGCGCTCTTGACGCGCCCGGCGGGCGGGCGCCATCGTTGGGCTTCCCCAGGGCAGGGACCCGGAAGCGCGCACGTGCCCGCAACCCCCGTACAGGAGACACCATCATGGCAGGACGTCTGATGCACGTCGGGAAGAAAGTGCTGATGCTGGGCGCATTCGTGGCACTCACCGCGTGCTACCACACCATCACGACCACCAACCTCACCCCCGGCACGACGCACGTCGAGGCGTGGGTCCCGACGTTCATCGCCGGGTTGGTCCCGGGCAAGGTGGACGCGGCCAAGCTGTGCGGTGGCAAGCCGGTGCAGGCGGTGGACGCGCAGGCGAGCTTCCTCAACCTGCTCGTCGGGTTCGTCACGTTCAGCATCTTCACCCCGATGCAGGTGACGGTGACCTGCGTCGGCTGACGCGCTGATCGTGCTGTCGTGAACGGGGCCGGCCACTGCGCCGGCCCCGTCGTTTTCCGGTTCAGCGCATCCGTCTGAGGTAGGCGATCGCGACCACGAGCAGCAGCGTCGGCCCGGCGAACGCGGGGAGGTTCCACGGGAGGTGCGACGCCAGGCCGTAGGCCACGCGCGCGACGAACAGGAGGACGACGAGGTACGCCCCCCAGCGTCGCATGATCCACAGGCCGTACAGCGCGGCCACGGTGACCGCGAGGGTGGCGAAGGCCGCGGCGCGCTGGCCGGCGCCGGGCGGGACGGCCCACAGCGCATCCACGCTGAACAGGACGCCGGTGAAGATCGAGGCGAGCAGGCCGAGGAGGCAGACGATCGTGACCGGCAGGGGGCGCGGCCGGCTCGCCGGGAGCGGCGGATGAGGGTCCATGCGACCAAGCTATCCGCGGATGCGGCGCAGGCTCAATGGGGGCCCCGGCGACCCAGGTCGCGCCCGGAACGTGATCCAGGTCCCCAACTCGGCCCCGGGTGAGCGCGGTCACTGTCCCGGGCGCGGGGGTGGGGGGTATCTTGACCATGCCCCAGGGCCGGGGTTGGGCCCGGCGCCCGTACTCGGGGCACCACCAATCAGGGAGGATAGCGATGTCTCGGATGCACCGTGCGGGTATGGCGGTCGTGCTTGGCGTGCTCGCCGCTGGCGCAGCGTCCAGGGCGCAGGCCCAGATCCAGGGAATGCCGTTGTTCACCAATCCCCGGTACGCGACCGGATTCCGCGTGCACGCCGACCTCGGACTGCCGACGGACACCAAGGTCGGCCTCGGCGACTACAGCGTCATCCAGGGCGGCGTGACGTTCGCGCTGGGCCCGGTTGGCCTGGGCGCGAACGTCGGCGCCACGCGCAACGACTTCAAGAACATCAGCAACGGCACGGGCGGCACCGTCGGCGCCCAGACCAAGATCACGGCCAGCGCACTGGCGCAGCTGCGCGTCTACGGCGGCGGCGCGTCGCCGTTCGCGCTCTCGCTGTTCGGCGGCGCCAGCATGGACGTCCAGGCCTACCAGTTCTCGGGCCTGGCGGACTCGATCAAGACTCAGCTCGGCGGCAACTCCAAGGTCCTCACGATCCCGGTGGGCGCGGCGCTCGGCATCAAGCTCCCGCTCGTCATCGTGAACCCGAACCTGTGGGCGGCGCCGCGCTTGAACTTCACCAAGCTCATCAACTGCGGCACCACCTGCCCGAGCTCGAAGTCCGAGTTCCGCTGGGCCGTCGGCCTGGACGTGCCGATCTTCCGGATCATCTCGGTGCGCGCCGCGTTCGACAGCGGCAAGCTCTACGGCACGACGGTGAACAACTTCGGCGTCGGGGCCTCGATCGGCATCGGAGGGATGCGATAGGACGGGTTGTAGGTTGCAGGTAGTGGGTCGTGGGTTAGCGTCGCTCGACCAGGTCGATCACCAGCTGCACTGACCGGTCGGCCGCGCCCCGGCCGCGTTCGACGACCGCCCGTGCCGCCCGAGCAGCGGAGGCACGGGCGGTCTCGTCCTGGAGCCAGCCGGTGACCGCGGCGG
>DATJUT010000092.1 GCA_035502185.1 Gemmatimonadales bacterium | reverse complement strand
CTCCCTGCGGTCGGTGGTGACGACCCTGCACGCGAGCGCCGAAGTCGGCAGCGAATCGCGGATGATCGTGCAGAGCGCCAAAGCCATCGTGTTCTTCCTGCCGATGAGCTACCGGGAGCGGCTCCTGGCCGTGCCGGGCGTCAAGGCGGTGACCTGGGCCGACTGGTTCGGCGGCGTCTACCAGGACCCGAAGAACTTCTTCGCGTCCTTCGCCGCCGACGCCGAGACGTACCTCGACATCTACCGCAGCGACTTCACGCTGCCGGCCGATCAGCGCGCCGCGTTCCTCAAGGAGCGCACCGCCTGTATCGTCGGCCAGCACCTGCTCGACAAGTACGGCTGGCACCTCGGCCAGAACGTCACGCTGCAGGGCACCATCTTCCAGGGCGACTGGACCTTCACGATCCGGGGCGTCTACCACGCCACCAATCCGTCGTTCAGCGAAGACGCCCTGATGTTCCACTACGAGGTGATCTACGAGCGCTACAAGTCGTGGGTGCAGCCCGGCTGGTACGTGCTGGAGCTGAAGGACCCCGCGCTGGCGCCGCAGGTGGCCGCCGCGATCGACTCGGAGTTCAAGAACTCCAGCGACCCGACCAAGACGGGCACCGAGCGCGCGTTCAACGCCGGCTTCGTGACGATGTGGGGCAACGTCAGCTTCCTGATGGACAGCATCGGCATGGCGGTGGTGTTCGCCATCCTGCTCGTCGCGGCCAACTCGATGATGCTCTCGGCCCGCGAGCGCACCAACGAGGTCGGCGTCCTCAAGACCATCGGCTTCGGCGACCGCCTGCTCTTCGGGCTGGTGATGGTGGAGGCGGGCGGCATCGCCCTGGTGGGCGCGGTGCTCGGCCTGGGGGCGGCCACGGTGCTGTATCCGGCCATCCACTTCAGCGCGATGGGCTTCCTGCCCGGCTTCTCCGTCGCACCCGCCACCCTGGCCCTGGGCGTCGGCATCGCGCTCGCGCTGGCCCTGGCAAGCGGCCTGGTGCCGGCGGTGAGCGCGGCCCGGCTCTCGGCGGTGCAGGCGCTGAGGCACGTCGAATGAGGATCCCGCTCGTCTACAACGTCCGCAGCCTGATCCGCCGGCCCGTCTCGAGCGCGATGACCGCGCTCGGCGTGGCCCTGGTGGTCGGCGTGTTCATCGCGATGCTCGCCCTCGCGAACGGCTTCAAGATGGCGCTCGTGCGCACCGGCTCGCCGGACAACGCCATCGTCCTGCGCAAGGGCGCCGATTCCGAGCTGTCGAGCGGCATCTCGCGCGACAACGCCGCGATCATCGCCGCGCTGCCCGAGATCGCCACGGCCAGCGACGGCTCCCCGCTGGTGAGCCCCGAGGTGTTCGTGCCGACGAACCTCGACGCCACCGGCGTGGGCGAGGCACAGCTCGTCGTGACGCGCGGGGTGACCGCGCGGGCCTTCGAGGTGCGGCACGGCATCCGGATCACCGAGGGCCGGTTCTTCACCGCCGGGCGCGACGAGGTGATCATCGGCACGGCGATCGCCCCGAAGCTGGCGCACAGCGCCGTGGGCGACACGATCCACATGGCGGGCCGCGGGTGGCTCGTGGCCGGCCACTTCAGCGCCGGCGGCTCGGCCTTCGAATCGGAGATCTGGGGCGAGAACGAGCAGCTGATGCCGGTGCTGCGGGGCCAGGTCTACCAGGTCGTCGCGTTCCGCCTCAAGGACCCGTCGCAGTTCGACGCGGCGAAGCGGACGCTCGAGAACGATCCGCGGCTCCAGGTGGACGCGCACCGCGAGTCCGACTTCTACGCGTCGCAGTCCCTCGTACTGCGCCAGATCCTCAACTTCCTCGCCTTCTTCATCACGACCATCATGGCCGTCGGCGCCGTGTTCGGCGCCATCAATACGATGTACGCCGCCGTGGCCTCGCGGACGTCGGAAATCGCCGTGCTGCTGACGCTCGGCTTCAAGCCGCGCAGCGTCCTGGCGTCCTTCCTCGCCGAGGCGACGTTCCTGGCGCTGGTGGGCGGACTCGTGGGCTGCCTGGTCGCGATTCCCATCAACGGCGTCGTGACCAGCACGACCAACTGGTCGTCCTTCAGCATGATCGCGTTCTCGTTCCTCGTGACGCCGCGGATCCTCGTCACGGGCGTGCTCTTCGCCGTCGTGATGGGGGTGCTGGGCGGGTTCTTCCCCGCCCGGAGGGCGTCGAGGGTGCCGGTGGTGCAGGCGATACGGTGAGGCGGTGAAGCGTGAGAGGTGAGGGGTGAGACGTGAGAGGGTCGAGTGAGAGGTGAGAGGGGAGAAGCGAGCGGCGTGAGAGGGGAGAAGCGAGAGGCGTGAGAGGTGAGAAGTGAGCGGCGTGCGAGGTGAGCCTCTCACCTCTCACCCACCTCTCACGCCGTTCCGCCTCTCACGTCTCATCTCTCACGTGTGCCTCTCACCGCGGGCGCCTCACTTCTCACAGCAGCTCCCCTCTCCACACCGTCACCGCCTGCCCGCCCAGCAGCACCCGCTCGCCCCTCACGCCGACCTTCACCACCCCGCCGCGCGGCGACGCCTGGTAGGCGGTGAAGTCGTCCCGCCCCAGCTCCTTCCGCCACCAGGGGCCAAGGACGCAGTGGGCCGAGCCCGTCACCGGATCCTCGGGCACCCCGACCCGCGGCGCGAAGAAGCGCGAGATCACGTCGAAGCCAGCGCTCGATGCCTGGGCGGTGACGATGATCCCGCGGTGGGGCAGGGCGGCCACCCGCCCGAGGTCGGGCCGGAGGTTCCGCACCGCCCCCTCCGACGCCAGCTCCACCAGGCAGTCGAACTGGCTGATGCCGAACCGGGCCGGGCTCGCGCCCAGCGCCCGCCCCACCTCCGGCGGCGCCTCCGCGACGCCGGCGGGCTTGGCCGGGAAGTCGAGCTCGATCCACGCCCCGCGCCGCGTCGCCGTCAGCACGCCGCTCTTGGTGTGGAAGCGCAGCGGCTCCGCCTCCGCGGCGGCACCCGATTCCCACAGGTGATGCGCGCTCGCCAGGGTCGCGTGCCCGCACAGCGCCACCTCCGCGGCCGGCGTGAACCAGCGCAGGGCGAACCCGTCCGTCTCCGCAGAGAGGAACGCGGTCTCGCTGAGGTTCATCTCCCGCGCCACGGCCTGCATCCAGCCGTCCTCGGCGGGGCGGGACAGCACGCACACCGCCGCGGGGTTGCCGGCGAAGGGCCGGTCCGTGAAGGCGTCGACGACCACGACTGCCTGGCTCATGCCTGCAATATTGCCGCATCGGTCAGGCCCGGCCACCTTTCCCTTGATGATGGTCGACGCAGGGTTGGCGGAACGGCTGCGCGAGCACCTGCGCGCGGCCCGGCTGTTCCCGGAGCCGGGCCTCGCGGTGCTCGCCGTGTCGGGCGGCGGCGACTCCCTCGCGATGCTCGACCTGTTCGCCACCCTTGCGGCGGAGCTGGGGCTCGGCCTCGTGGTCGCCCACGCCGATCACGGCATCGCCGCGGACAGCGCGACCGTCGCGGCCGGGGTCGTGGAGCAGGCGCGCCGCCGCTACGGCCTGGAGACCGTGGTGGGGACGCTGCGGCTCGGCGCCGGCGCCAGCGAGACGCGGGCGCGCCTCGCGCGCTACCGCTTCCTGCGGGCCGTGCAGGCGGAGCGCGGCGCACGCTACCTGGTGACGGCGCACCACGCCGACGACCAGGTCGAGACGGTGCTGCTCCGCGTGCTGCGCGGCTCCGCACCGGCCGGCCTCAAGGGCATCGACGCGCGCGGCCGCGGGGGGAAGGGCCTGGTGCGGCCGCTGCTGCCGTTCCGGCACGCGGAGCTGCTCGCGCACGCCCGGGGTGCCGGGCTCGTGGTCGCGCAGGATCCGGCGAACGGCGACCCGAGGCACCTGCGCAGCTGGGTGCGCGGCACGCTGCTGCCGGTCGTGCGCGAGCGGCTCGGCGACGCCGACGTCGCGCTCCTGGCGCTGGCCCGCCACGCGGCCCGCGAGGTGCGAGCCTGGGATGCCGTCATCGACCTGCTGCCGGGACTGGCGCTGCGCTGCACGGAGGGCCGGGTCGAAGTTGCCCGGGCCGCGCTGCGCGGCTATGATAACACATTGGCGGGTCGCATCTTGCGCGCAGCCGCGGCGCGCGCCGGGCTGGGCCTGGCACCGGCGGCGGCCGCGCGGCTGGCCCGCTTCTCCGCCCGCGCCTCCAGCGGACGGCGGCTCGCCCTCGGCCAGGGTCTCGTGGCCGAGGCGGCGTTCGACGCTCTGGTCGTGGCCCGCTCCGCTCCGGCGCCCGAGGCGTTCGCGCTCGAGGCGTCGCGCGGCGAGATGGCCTTCGGGGCGATCTCGCTCGCCTGGCGGCCCGAGCCGGCGCCGGCGACGCTGCCGCGCGCCGGGTGGACCACGTGGCTCGCCGCCGGCGGGCTGTCGGTGCGGGCCGCGCGGGCCGGGGACGCCGTGAGCCCCATCGGCGGCGTCGGGCGCCGCAAGGTGTCGCGGCTGTTGATGGAGGCACGGGTGCCGCGCGCGGTGCGCCCCGCGTATCCGGTGGTGACCGGTGGCGACGACGTTCTGTGGGTCCCGGGGGTCTGCCGCGCCGCGGCGCGGATCCCGGGCCCCGGCACGGAGGCCGTGAGGATCGATGCTCGCGCTGGATAGCATTGCGAAGGTCATGGGCGGCCGCGCCATCCGGCGCGTGGTGCTCGACGCCGAGGCGATTCAGCGCCGCGTCGAGGAAATGGGGCGGGAGATCACCGCCGCCTATCCGGACGGGGATCTGCTCGTGCTGGGGCTGCTCAAGGGCAGCTTCATCTTCCTCGGCGACCTGGTGCGGCAGATCGGCCGGCCCATCCAGATCGACTTCCTGGTGGCCGCGTCCTACGGCAGCGGGACGGTCTCCAGCGGCGATGTGCGGCTGCTCTACGACCCCGAGACCCGGCTGGAAGGGAAACATATCCTGCTGGTCGAGGATATTATTGATTCGGGAAGGACCCTGAACCGACTGATGGAGCTGCTGGAGGCACGGCGCCCGCTCAGCCTGGCGATGTGCGCGCTCCTGCACAAGCACATCGCACCGAACCTGAAGCTCGAGCCACGGTTCCTGGGGTTCGACGCGCCGAAGGAGTTCCTGGTGGGTTACGGCCTGGACCACGCCGAGAACTTCCGCCACCTGCCGTTCATCGCGAGCCTGGCCGAGTGAGCCGAGATGCCTGACCGGTTGCCACCTCCGCGCTTCAGCTGGAGCAAGCTGTCGAAGACGGCGGCGTTCTGGCTGATCGTCCTGCTGATTCCCGTGATGCTGGTCGAGTTGACGAGCGGCCGCGGCGGGGAGACGTCGGAGGTCGCCTACTACGACTTCAACCGCGAGCTCGAGCGCGACAACGTCAACGCGGTGGAGATCACGCAGGGCGAGGCGCCGGAGCTGCGGGGCGAGTTCAAGACGCCCGTGCACGTGGTCGGCCGCGACGTGGTGCGGTTCACGACCCAGCTGCCGTTCCAGCCCACCGAGGCCTTCGCGAGCGCGCTGGTGCAGCACAACGTGCAGATCCGCGCCAAGCCCGCGCGGCAGGGCTTCCTCGGCCTGTTCGTCGGCATCATCCCCTGGCTGGTGCTGATCGGCTTCTGGGTCTTCCTGTTCCGCCAGATGCAGAGCGGCGGCTCGCGCGCCTTCGCGTTCGGCAAGTCGAAGGCCAAGCTCCTGACCGGGGACACGCCCAAGATCACCTTCGCCGACGTGGCGGGGGCCGACGAGGCCAAGGTCGAGCTGCAGGAGATCATCGAGTTCCTCAAGGACCCGCAGAAGTTCACCCGGCTGGGCGGCCGGCTGCCCAAGGGCGCGCTGCTGATCGGCGCACCGGGCACCGGCAAGACGCTCCTGGCCAAGGCGGTGGCCGGCGAGGCGGGGCGGCCGTTCTTCTCGATGTCGGGCTCCGACTTCGTGGAGATGTTCGTCGGCGTGGGCGCGAGCCGCGTCCGCGACCTGTTCGAGCAGGGCAAGGCGCACGCGCCGTGCATCATCTTCATCGACGAGATCGACGCCGTCGGCCGGCACCGCGGCGCGGGGCTGGGCGGCGGCCACGACGAGCGCGAGCAGACGCTGAACCAGCTGCTGGTGGAGATGGACGGCTTCGAGTCGAACGACGGCGTGATCCTGCTGGCCGCGACCAACCGCCCCGACGTGCTCGATCCGGCGCTGCTCCGGCCGGGCCGCTTCGACCGGCAGATCGTGGTGGACGCGCCCGACGTGAAGGGCCGCGAGGGCATCCTCCGCGTCCACGTCCGCAAGATCCCGCTCGGCGCCGACGTCCGGCTGGAGACGCTGGCCAAGGGCACGCCCGGCCTCTCGGGGGCCGACCTCGCCAACCTGGTGAACGAGGCGGCGCTGCTCGCCGCCCGCCGCAACAAGCCGCGCGTGGACATGCCGGATTTCGAGGACGCCCGGGACAAGGTGATGCTCGGCGTCGAGCGCCGCAGCCTGGTCCTGACCGAGGACGAGCGGCGGCTCACGGCGTATCACGAGGCCGGGCACACGATCGTCCTGCTGGCGATCCCCGGGCTCGATCCGGTGCACAAGGTCACCATCGTGCCGCGCGGCCGGTCGCTGGGCAGCACGTCGTGGCTGCCGGAGGAGGACCGGCACAACTACACGAAGTACTGGCTGGAGGGTCAGCTGGCGGTCGGGTTCGGTGGTCGGGTGGCGGAGGAGCTGGTCTTCGGGCCGGAGAAGGTGACCACGGGTGCGGCGAGCGACATCGAGCACGCGACCGATTTGGCCCGCCGCATGGTGACGAAGTTCGGGATGAGCGACAAGATCGGCGCGATCGCGGTGGGCGACCGCGAACAGGAGATCTTCCTCGGCCGGGAGCTGTCGCAGCGGCGGGAGATCAGCGAGCGCACCAGCGAGCTGGTCGACGAGGAGGTGAAGCGGATCATCGACAGCGCCTACCAGCGGGCGCGCGACATCCTCGGGGGGAAGCGCGGCGTCCTCGACACGCTGGCCGCGGCGCTGCTGGAGCGGGAGACACTGGAGCGCGACGACATCCTGGCGGTGGCCGCCGGCCAGCCGCTGCCGCCCCGGCGGGAGACGCCGGCCCTGGGGGCGGCGTCCGGGACGGCCTCGCCCGCGGCGAAGGGCACGGCGCCCGCGCCGCTCGGGGTGCCGAAAGAAGCGCCGAGCCCCGCGTGAGGGTGACGGCGCTCGCCGGCGACGTACCGGCGGCGCTGGCCTCCGCGCTCGAGGCGCGCGGGCTCGACCGGCTCCACGCCGAGGCGCTGGCGGCGGGGGGCGCCCCGGTCGCACTGGTCCTCGAGCCGCTCGACGAGCCCGAGACGTCGGCCCTGATGCGGGGGGCCGCGCGGGCCGGCCTGGACTGTCACACCGGCGAGGGCTGGGCGGTCGTCGCCGGAACGCTGGCGCGGCTCGGTGGATTGGCGCGGCCCGATCCGGCCGCTCCCCTGCCCGAACGCCTCGGCCTCGCGCTGGGGCGTTTTCTTCAGGGGCGGCAGGAGGCGCCGCAGGCGTGGCGCACGGCGCGCCGCTCCATCCCGCTCGACCGCTCGTGCATCGTGGGCATCGTCAACGTCACGCCCGACTCCTTCAGCGACGGCGGCCGGCACCTGGCGCCGGACGACGCGCGCGCCGGCGCGCAGCGGATGCGCGAGGCCGGCGCCGGCGTCCTGGACGTGGGCGGCGAATCCACCCGCCCCGGGGCGGAGCGGCCGGACCAGGCCGAGGAGCTGCGCCGGGTGCTCCCGGTGGTGCGCGCCCTGGTCGCCGAGATCGGCCTCCCGGTGAGCGTGGACACCCGCCGCAGCCGCGTCGCCCAGGCCGCGCTCGAGGCCGGCGCGGAGATCGTGAACGACGTCTCGGGCCTGGCGGCCGACCCACGGATGGCCGAGGTGGTGCGCGCGGCCGGCGCCGGGGTCGTGCTCATGCACATGCGCGGCGAGCCGCACACCATGGACGGCCTCGCCGTGTACCGCGACGTCGCGGGCGAGGTGGCCGCGGAGCTGGCCGAGCGCCGCGACCGCGCGCTGGCCTGCGGCATCGCACCGGAGCAGGTGGTGCTGGACCCCGGCCTGGGATTCGCCAAGGCGCCCGCGCACAACCTCGCGCTGCTCGACCGGCTGGGGGCGGTGGTGGCGCTGGGGCATCCGGTGATGGTGGGGCCGTCCCGCAAGCGGTTCCTGGGCGCCGCCACCGGCCAGCCGGTGGACCGGCGCGACGCGGCGACGGCCGCGGCCTGCGTCGCGGCCCGGATGCGCGGGGCGCGGCTGTTCCGGGTGCACGACGTCGCCGCGGCCCGCGAGGCGCTGGCCGTGGCCGACGCGGTGCTCGCGAACGACGGGGGAGGGGCCTGACCCGATGGACGGGCGGATTCCGCTGCTCCTGCCGCATTGGCGCGACGTGGTCGAGATCCTCATCGTCGCGTACGTCATCTATCGGGCCCTGCTCCTCGTGGTGGGCACCCGCGCGCTGCACATCCTGTTCGGGCTGGTGCTGCTGGGCGCCGTGTACGTCGCGGCGGTGATGCTGAAGTTCACGATGATCTCCTATCTGCTCGGCGTGGTCTTCACCTACGGCGCGTTCGCGCTGCTGATCGTGTTCCAGCCGGAGCTCCGGGCCGCCCTCGCGCGGCTGGGTCAATCGCGGGTGATGCGGTTCTTCTACCGCGGCGAGGCCCACCAGGTGGCCGAGGAGATCGCCGAGGCGGTGGACCGGCTGAGCCGGGCGGGCACCGGCGCCATCATCGCGGTCGAGGGCGAGGTGGGGCTCGGCGACTACGTCGCCAGCGGCACGCCGCTCTCGGCCAAGGTCTCCGCGGACCTGGTGACGACGATCTTCACGCCGTACTCGCCGCTGCACGACGGGGCGCTCATCGTCCGCGGCGACACCATCGTGGGCGCCGGCTGCATCCTGCCTCTGACCCAGTTCCCGGTGGACGACAAGACCCTCGGCACCCGCCACCGCGCGGCGCTCGGGCTCTCCGAGGAGACCGACGCGATGGTCATCGTCATCTCGGAGGAGACGTCCGCGGTCTCGGTGGCGCACCGCGGCAGCCTCGAGCGCGGCGTCGGCGTGGCTCGCCTCAAGGAGCTGCTCGCGACCGGGCCGTTCGCCCGCGCCGCTGCCGGCGGCCTGGAGCCGGTGCCGCCGTTGTCGCCGAACCCGTAGACCGAGCCGCGCAGACCCTACACCCTCACCCCCTGCGCCCAGCCGCCCGACCTCGCCCCACCCCGTTGCCAGTTGCCAGACGGCAAGTTGCGAGGGAGACCCCGACCCCCGGCCCCACCCGCCAAACCCCAGGCCTAACTTCCAGTCCCAGCACTAGTTACCTTTAAAGGCTGATGGATATTGCGGCCGTCCGCTCCCGGATCGCGGCTGCGGCCGTGCGCGCGGGACGCTCGCCCGAGGACGTGCGGATCGTGGCGGTGACCAAGGGCCACCCCCTTGAGCGGGCGCGCGAAGCGGTGGCGGCGGGTCTGGCGGACCTGGGCGAGAACCGGGTGCAGGAGGCGCTGGCCAAGCAGGCGGCGTGGCCGGACGGGCCGGCGCGCTGGCACCTGATCGGCCACCTGCAGCGCAACAAGGTCAAGCTGGTGGTCGGGCGCTTCGCGCTGATCCACTCGCTCGACTCGATCCGGCTCGCCGACGCGCTCGAGGCGGCCGGGGCCGCGGCCGGCCGGGTGCAGGACGTGCTGGTCGAGGTGAACGTGGCGCGGGAGGCGCAGAAGAACGGCGCCCTGCCGGACGAGGCGCCGGCCCTGGTGGCCCACGCGGCGGGGCTGCCGCACCTGCGGCTGCTCGGCCTGATGACGATGGCCCCGTACGGCGCGCCGGCGGCCGTGCAGCACCAGGTGTTCGGAGGGCTGCGGGAGCTGCGGGATCGTGTGTCTCGCAACTCGGGACTCGCAACGCTCAGCCAGCTTTCCATGGGCATGTCGGGCGACTTCGAGATCGCGGTGGAGGAAGGGGCGACGATGGTGCGCCTCGGGACGATTCTCTTCGGGGAGCGTGCGTCATGACCGACGACGTGTTCCGACTGACGCCGCTGGACCTGCGCAAGCAGGAATTCCGGAAGGCGATGCGCGGCTACGATCCGGCGGAGGTGGACGACTTCCGGGCCCGGGCGGCGGACGAGCTCGAGCGCGTCGTGCGCGAGCGCATGGCGCTGGAGGAGAAGCTCAAGCGCCAGGAGGAGCAGCTGGTCGCCTTCCGGGACCGGGAGAAGGCGATGAACGACGCGCTGGTGGCGGCGCAGCAGCTCCGCGCCGAGACGCGCGAGCAGGCCGAGCGCGAGGCGCAGATGATCGTCCGGGAGGCCGAGGCGGAAGGGGAGCGCCGGCTGGAGCGCGCCCGCCGCGAGATCGAGCGGCTGGAGGCGACGACCCAGAACCTGGGCCGCCAGCACCACGCCTACCTGGCGGCGCTGCGCAGCCTGGTGGAGCGGCAGAAGGCGGAGCTGGACGCGATGGCCGATGCGCTGCCGTCGCCGTACGGGAAGGTCGCCGGCGCGATCCAGCCGGCCGATGCCGGCGAGGCCGAACGGGCCCGCGAGGCCCGCAAGTCCTCCCCCAAGTGGATCAAGAACATCGTCGAGGAGTGAGCGACGATGCGGTCGGCCGGGCCGCGGACGCGGTGCGCGCGCGCTACGCGCGCACCCCGGACGTGGCGATCATCCTCGGCACGGGCCTCGGCGGCCTGGGACGCGAGATCGCGCTCGAGGCCGAGGTCCCCTACCAGGACATCCCCGGCTTCCCGCTCTCCACGGTGGAGTCGCACGCCGGCCGGCTCCTGTGCGGCCGGCTGGGCGGCCGCGCCGTGGTGGCGATGGCGGGGCGGTTCCACCGCTACGAGGGCTACGGCCTCCGGCAGATCGCGTTCCCCGTCCGCGTGATGCGCGCGCTCGGCGCGCGCATCCTGATCGTCTCCAACGCCTGCGGCGGGCTGCACCCGCTGTGGGCGCCCGGCGACCTCGTGATGCTCACCGACCACATCAACCTGCTCGGCGACGACCCGCTGGTGGGTCCGAACGACGACCGCGAGGGCCCGCGCTTCCCGGACATGTCCGCGCCGTACGACCCGCAGCTCGCCGCCCTCGCCCGGAGCGTCGCGCTGGCCCAGCGCATCACGCTGCGCGAGGGGGTGTACGCCGCGGTGGGCGGGCCCAACCTCGAGACCCGCGCGGAGTACCGCTGGCTGCGCCACATCGGGGCCGACGTGGTGGGGATGAGCACCGTGCCCGAAGTGATCGTCGCCGTCCACGGCGGGATGCGGGTGCTCGGCATCTCGATCGTCACCGACATGGGGCTGGCCGACGCGCTCGAGCCCGCCGACATCCAGCGGATCATCCGCACCGCGGCGGGCGCGGAGCCGCGGCTCACGGCCCTGATCCGCGGCGTGGTGGAGCGGCTGGCCGCGTGAGCGCGCCGCGCGTGCCCCGACCCGCAGCGGAGGCGTCCGTCGCGCTGCCCGCTCGATCCGGCCCCGGCACGAGTGCCACCGCGCCGCGCGCGCCCCGACCGCTGCGCCCGTGAGCGCCGACCGCTTCCGGCCGCTCGCGGCCGCCGACCCCGACGCGCTGGAGCGGGAGCTCCTGGCGCGCTGGAAGACCGAGGACCTGTTCCACGAGACGCAGCGCCGCACCGCGCGCGGCGCGCCGTTCGTATTCTACGAGGGCCCGCCCACCGCCAACGGCCGTCCGGGCATCCACCACGTGGTGGCCCGCACCATCAAGGACCTGGTGTGCCGGTTCCAGGTGATGCACGGCCGCCGGGTGGGCCGCATCGCCGGCTGGGACACGCACGGCCTCCCGGTCGAGATCGAGGTGGAGCGGCAGCTCGGCCTGGGCGGGAAGATGGACATCGGCGACGGGCCCGGCGCGAAGGTCTCGGTGGCCGAGTTCAACCGGCTGTGCCGCGAGAGCGTGTGGAAGTACAAGGCGGAGTGGGAAGCGCTCTCCGACCGGATCGGCTACTGGCTGGACTACGACCACCCGTACGTCACCTACACCGCGCCGTACATCGAGTCGGTGTGGTGGCTGCTGCGGCAGCTCCACGAGAAGGGGCTGCTGGGCAAGGGGCACAAGGTGCTGCCCTACTGCCCGCGCTGCGGCACCACGCTCTCGAGCCACGAGCTGGCCCTGGGCTACGACACGGCGAAGGACCCGTCGGTCACCGTGCTGTTCCCGGTGGAGGGCGAGCCCGACCGCGCGCTGCTGGTGTGGACCACCACGCCGTGGACGCTGGTTTCCAACTTCGCCATCGCGGTGAACCCGGACCTCGACTACGTGGAGGTCGAGGTCAGGGGCCGCCGTCTCGTGCTGGCCGAGGCGCGCGCGCCGTTCGTGCGTCCGGGCGGCGAGGCCGAGCCGCTCTCCGCGCACCCGGTGCTGCGGCGGATCAAGGGCCGCGACCTGGTGGGGCTCCGCTACCGGCTGCCCCTCGAAGTGGTGCCGCGGCCGGCGGGGGAGCGGCAGCTGGTCGTGGCCGCGCCGTTCGTGACCGCGGAGGACGGCACCGGCCTGGTGCACCTCGCGGCCTTCGGCGCCGACGATTTCGTGGTGGCGCGGGAGCGCGGGCTGGCCTACGCGGTGCCGGTGGACGCCAGCGGGAAGTTCCGCGGCACCAGCTGGCCGGCGATCGAGGGCGTGTTCGTCAAGGACGCCGACGCCGCGATCATCCAGCGGCTGAAGGACGAAGGCCACCTGCTCGCGCGCGAGACGGTGGAGCACACCTATCCGTTCTGCTGGCGCTGCGACACGCCGCTGCTCTACTACCCGCGCGAATCATGGTTCGTCCTGACCAGCCGGATCAAGGACCGGCTGCTGGCCTTGAACCGGGGCATCGGCTGGCACCCGCCGGAGATCGGCAGCGGGCGGTTCGGCGAGTGGCTCGAGAACAACGTGGACTGGGCCCTGTCGCGCGACCGCTTCTGGGGCACGCCGCTGCCGGTGTGGGTGTGCGACCGCGAGGCCGCGCACGTCGAGGTGATCGGGTCCTACGGCGCGCTGGCGGACCGGTGGGGCCAGCCCCTGCCCGCGGACTTCGACCCGCACAAGCCGGGGATCGACGCCTTCACGTGGCGGTGCGCCGCGTGCGCCGGCACGATGCGCCGGGTGAGCGAGGTGATCGACGCCTGGTTCGACTCGGGCGCGATGCCGGTGGCGCAGTGGCACTACCCGTTCGAGCACCAGCGCGAGTTCCGCGAGCAGTTCCCGGCCGACCTCATCGCCGAGGGCGTGGACCAGACGCGCGGGTGGTTCTACTCGCTGCTGGCCATCGCCGCCGGCGTGTTCCACGAGGCCGCGTACCGGAACGTGGTGGTGAACGAGCTGGTCCTCGACGCCGCCGGCCAGAAGATGTCCAAGAGCCGGGGCAACGTCGTGGAGCCGATGGCGGTGATCGGGAAGGTCGGCGCCGACGCGGTGCGGCTGTTCCTGCTCGCCGCGAGCCAGGTGTGGCTCCCCAAGCGGTTCGACGAGTCGGCGATCCCCGACGTGGCGGGCGCCGCCCTCGACAAGCTCCGGCACAGCTACAACCTCTTCCCCCTGTACGCCGAGGACTGGCGCCCGTCCGCGGCCGACCCGGTGCGCACGGCGCGGCCGCTGGTGGACCGGTGGCTGCTGGGGCGCCTCGCGCGGACCGTGCGCGAGGTCGAGGCGGCGTGGGCCGGGTACGACGTCACGGCGGGGACGCGGGCGATCCTCGCCTTCGTGGTCGACGACCTGTCGAACTGGTGGGTGCGCCTCAACCGCGCGCGCTTCTGGGTGCCGGGCGGGAAGGCGGACCCGGCGGCGCTGGCCACCCTGCACGAGGCGCTGGTCGTGACCGCGCGGTTGCTGGCGCCGGCGGCACCGTTCCTGTCCGACGCGCTGCACCGGGCGCTGCTGGGCGGCTCGGTGCACCTGGCGCCGTTCCCGGTGCCCGCGCCCGGCGTGGACGACGCGCGGCTCGACCGCGCGATGGACGTGGTGCGGCGCCTGGCCTCGCTGGCCCGGAGCGCGCGCGAGGACGTCGGCATCCGGGTGCGCCAGCCGCTGGCGCGGCTGCTGGCCGCGGTTCCCCCGGACGTGGAGCGCGCCACGTTCGACGCGCTGGTGCCCCTACTGCGGTCGGAGGTCAATGTCAAGCTGGTCGAGCTGGTGACCCGCGGGACGGACCTTGTCACGCTGGAAGCGCGCCCTAGCTTTCGTGCCCTCGGAAAGCGGTTTGGCAAGACGACGCCCGCGGTGGCAGAGGCGATCCGGGGCCTGTCCGCGGACGACGTGGCCCGCTTCGAGGCGGGCGAGCCGGTGACGGTCGAGGTGGACGGCGAGCGCCACGCGCTCGCGCCCGACGACCTGGTGGTGCACCGGCAGGCGCGCGGCGACGTGGTGGTGCGGGCCGACGGCGGCGTGGTCGCCGCGCTCGACCCGATGCTCACCGACGAGCTGCGCCAGGAAGGGCTGGCGCGCGAGGTCGTGAGCCGGGTGCAGCGGCTGCGGCGCGAGGCCGGCTACCGGGTGACGGACCGGATCGAGCTGTGGGTCAAGGGCGACCGGCCGGTGGAAGAGGCGACCCGGCGGCACGCCGACTACATTGCGGGGGAAACCTTGGCGCTCGCCCTCACGGTCGGACACGAGGCGCCGGCGGCCGACCTCGTGCAGGAACTGGACGTGGACGGCCACAGGGCGCGGCTCGCGGTGCGCCGCACCGGCTGAGCTCGACGACGCAGGGAGAGGGCATCATGACCAAGAAACAGCTCGCGCACTTCGAGAAGCGGCTGCTGGAGGAGCGCGCCCGGGCGATGAAGGAGATCGGCCACTACGACGAGAGCTTCAACGCCACGCTGCAGGCGGCGGACGGCGACCTCTCCTCTTACTCCTTCCACATGGCCGACCAGGGGACCGACGCGATGGAGCGCGAGAAGGCGTTCCTGATGGCCTCCAAGGAAGGCCGCTTCCTGTGGCACCTCAACCAGGCGCTGCGCCGGCTGTACGAGACGCCCGACAAGTACGGCAAGTGCGAGAGCTGCGGCGAGGAGATCGCCTTCGACCGCCTCGACGCGCTGCCGCACGCCCGGTTGTGCATCCGCTGCAAGGAGAAGGAGGAGAATGGCAAGCGTCACTGAGCGGCGCCGCTTCGGTCTCACCGTCGCGGTGATCGTCGCGCTGGACCTCGTCACCAAGCTGGTGGCGGTCCGCGCCCTGCCGCCGTACCTCGGCGTGCGGCTCGTCGGCGACGCCCTCCAGCTCCGCCTGGTCTACAACTCGGGAGCGGCCTTCGGTCTCAACCTCGGCGACCACTCCCGCTGGATCTTCATGGGCCTGTCGATCGCCGCGATCGTGGTGCTGGTCGCGATGCTCCGCTCCACGCGGCCCGGCGACTGGCTGCGGCTGTACGCGCTGGCCGCGATCTGCGCCGGCGCGCTCGGCAACCTGATCGACCGCGTCCGCTCGGCGCGCGGCGTGGTGGACTTCCTCGACGTGGGCGTCGGCGCCCTGCGCTGGCCGACCTTCAACGTCGCGGACATGGCGGTCACCTGCGGCGCGGTGGCCCTCGCCCTGTCCCTGTGGGGTGAAGGCAAGAAGGGGCCCGCGCCCGCGACCGAGCCGGGAACCTCGCCCCCGCCCGGCGTGTAGCGGCCCGTGCCGTTGCCCCCGGCGACGCGCTTCTCCGTCGCGGTCCTCCGCGCCGAGCGCCTCGACCGGTTTCTCGCCGACCAGCTTCGACTCTCCCGCACCGCCGCCGCCCGCCTCATCGCCGACGGGGCGGTGCTGCTCGACGAGCGGCCCGCGCGCGCCTCGGCGGAGCCGGAGCGCGGGAACGTCGTCTCGGTCGTCTTCCCCGCGCGCGCCCCGCGCCAGCTCGCCCCGGCCGACATTCCGCTCACGGTCGTCTACGAGGACGAGGAGCTCGCGGTGATCGACAAGCCCGCCGGCCTCGTCGTGCACCCGGCCCCCGGCCACTGGGACGACACCCTGGTCAACGCGCTGGTCGCCCGCGGGGTGCGGCTGGACGGCGGCGCGCCCGGCCGCCTCGGCATCGTGCACCGCCTCGACAAGGACACCTCCGGCCTGCTGGTCGTGGCCAAGACGGAGCGCGCGCACCAGCGGCTGGGTGACGCGCTCGCCGCGCGGCGCATCGAGCGGCGCTACGCGGCCCTCGTCTGGGGCCACCTCGGGGCGGCGGCGCGGCGCATCGAGGCCCCGCTCGCGCGCCACCCCGGCGACCGCAAGCGCATGACGGTCGCGGCCGGCGGCCGGCGCGCGGTGACGCGCGTGCGGGCGGTGGCGCGCGGCGTGGCGGCGGACCTGGCGGCGGCGGGTCTCGAGACCGGGCGCACCCACCAGATCCGCGTCCATCTCGCCTCGATCGGCCACCCGGTGGTGGGCGACCGCGTGTACGGCGGCGCCGAGCAGCGCCGCGCCGACGCCACGGCCAAGGACGCCGAGCAGCTCGCCCGTGCCGCGCCCCGCCAGGCCCTCCACGCCGCCTGGCTGCGGCTGGCCCATCCGGCCAGCGGCGCGCCGCTCGACCTCAGGTCGGAGTGGCCCGCCGATCTGCGGCCGGCGCTCGCCGTCGCGCTCGGTGAGGCGAATTTGCTTGCTGTCCCTAAACCCTTGGAGTATCTTGGCTTCTTCGCCTTCGGTGCGTGGGATGACCGCCCGTAAGCTGCTCCTGTTCCGGTCCGGAGGGCAGGTGTTCGCGGTCGAAGCCGGCGCGGTTCTGGAGATCCTGCCGGACATGCCGCCGACGCGCATCCCGGGCGCTCCGGCCGCGGTGCGCGGCCTCGTCAACGTCCGGGGCACCCTGGTCACGGTGGTGGATGCGGGCCGCGCGATCGGCGTGGGGTCCGCCCTGCAGTCGGCAGGCGGGAGCCTGGTGCTCGTCACCCGGCACGCCCGCCCCGTGGGTCTCGCGGTGGACGAGGTCCTCGACCTCGTGACGGTGGCCGATACCGCGTTGCAGGATCGCGCGTCCCTGCCCGGCGTCCGTCCGGACCTGGTGCGAGCCGTCGGTGCCTCTGGCGGCCAGACCTTCGTAGAACTCGCGACCGACGTCTTGCTGGAGCCCTTGCTGCCGTAGGAGGTGGGTGTGGGCCACAGAGTCCTCGTCTGCGACGACGCGATCTTCATGCGGACGATGATATCCGACATCCTGTCCGGGGCCGGCTACGAGGTGGTGGGCGAGGCCGAGACCGGACTGCAGGCCATCGAGCGCTATCGCGAGCTGAATCCCGACCTGGTCACCATGGACATCGTGATGCCCGACATGGGAGGGATCGACGCCGTCCGCGAGATCGTCAAGCAGGATCCGAACGCCAAGATCCTGATGTGCAGCGCGATGGGCCAGCAGGCCCTGGTCGTGGAAGCCATCCAGGCGGGCGCCAAGGACTTCGTGGTCAAGCCGTTCCAGCCCTCGCGGGTGCTCGAGGCGGTCCAGCGGGTGCTGGGATAGGATGGACGTCAGCCGCTACGCGGACCTGTTCCTCAGCGAGAGCCGCGAGCACCTCACCGCCTTCAACCACTTGCTGCTCGAGTGGGAGCGCGACCCGGCCGCGCGCGAGCCGGTGGACGGGGTGTTCCGCGCCGCCCACTCGCTCAAGGGGATGGCGGCGACGATGGGCTACGCGGCCGTCGCCGACCTCGCCCACCGCACCGAGAGCCTGCTCGACGTGGTGCGGCGGGCGCGCGCGGCGGTGACGCCGGCCCAGCTCGACCTGCTGTTCCGCGCCGCCGACGCGCTCGAGCGGGCGGTGGCCGCCGCGGTGGCCGGCCGCGACGACCCCGCGCCGCTGGCCGGCCTCGCCGCCGACCTCGACGCCGCGGTGGCCCAGGCGGCGCCCCCCGGCGCGGCCGCGCCGCAGCCCGCGGCGCCGGCGGCGGGCGGGCCCGGCCCGGGGCCGGGGCGCAGCGTCCGCGTCGCGCTCGCCGCCGACGCCGCGCTCAAGGGCGCACGGGCGCTGCTGGTGCTGGCGCGCGCGGCCGCGCTGGGCGCCGTGCACGGCGTCCAGCCGCCGCCCGGCGCGATGGAGGCGGAGGACTTCGACGGCCGGTTCGCGTTCCGGCTCGACACGCGCACCGGCGCGCCCGAGATCGAGGCGGCGCTGCGCGGCGCCGGCGACGTGGAGACGGTGGAGGTCGTCGAGGAGGCGGCCGAGTCCGCCGCCGAGGCGGGGCGCGCCCGCCACATCCGGGTGGACCTGCGCCGGCTCGACGAGCTGATGAACCTCATCGGCGAGCTGGTCATCGCGCGCGGCCGCCTGGACGCCCTGGCGCGGCGGTTCGCGGAGCCGGATCTCGCCGACGTGGCGACCGACGTCGGGCGCCTGTCGGCGTCGCTGCAGAGCGAGATCCTCCAGGCGCGGATGGTGCCGGTGTGGCAGGTGTTCGACCGCTTCCCGCGGATGGTGCGGGACCTCGCCCGCCAGATGGGCAAGCAGGTCGCGTTCCGCGTCGAGGGCAAGGAGATCGAGCTCGACCGCGTGATCCTGGACGAGATCGCGGACCCGCTGGTGCACCTGCTGCGCAACGCGGTGGACCACGGCATCGAGCCGCCCGCCGAGCGGGCCGCCGCCGGCAAGCCGCCGCTGGGGCAGCTGGTGCTGGCGGCCGAGCGCGAGCGCTCGTCGGTGGTGGTGCGGGTCGCGGACGACGGGCGGGGCATCGACCGCGCGCGGGTGCTGCGCCGCGCCCGCGAGCTGGGGCTGGTGGCGGACGAGGTCGAGCAGCTGAGCGACGACGACACGCTCGCGCACCTCATCGCGCTGGCGGGCTTCAGCACCGCCGAGCACGTGACGGACATCTCGGGTCGCGGCGTGGGCATCGACGCCGTGGTCACCACGGTGCGGGCGCTGGGCGGCTCGCTGGAGGTGAAGTCCCAGGACGGGCGCGGGACGGCCTTCACGCTCCGGCTGCCCACCACGCTCGCGATCGTGCGCGCGCTGCTGGCCCGGGTGGGCACCGAGACGTACGCGCTGCCGCTCACCCACGTGGTGGAGATGGTGGAGTCGCGGCGCGGCGAGGTCCAGCTGCTCCAGGGCAAGGAGGTCCTGGTGCTGCGCGGGCAGATGGTGCCGCTGGTGCGCCTGTGGGAGCGCCTCGGCGTGCCGCACGCGGGCCCGCGGCCGCCCCGCCAGCCGGTGATCGTGCTCGCGATGGGCGAGCGCCGCTCCGGAGTGGTGGTGGACGCGCTGCTCGGGCAGGAGGAGATCGTGGTCCGGCCCTTCGACCTCCCGCGCGGGGCCGTGCCCGTGTTCAGCGGCGCCACCATCCTCGGCGATGGGGCGCCGGCGCTGATCTTGGACGCCGGCGGTCTGATCTAGACGGGGAGCGCGATGGAAGACATTCGGGATCTCAAGGCTCTGCAGCTCGACGCGCTGCGCGAGGTGGAGAACATCGGCGCGGGGCACGCCGCCACCGCGCTGTCGCAGATGACCAACCGGCGCATCATGATCACCGTGCCGCAGATCACGGTGACCCGGCTGGAGGACGTGGCGGGCGTGCTCGGGGAGCCGCCGCAGGTGGTCGCCGCGATCCTGCTGCACATGATGGGCGACCTCACCGGGCGCACCCTGCTCGTCTTCCCGGAGGCGGCCGCCCGCCGGCTGTGCGACCTGCTGCTGCGGCGCGCGCCGGGCACCACCACCGAGTTCGGGGCCATCGAGCAGTCCAGCCTCAAGGAGGCCGGCAACATCCTGTGCGGCGCCTTCATGAGCGCGCTGTCGTCGTTCATGGGGATGATGCTGCTGCCGTCCGTGCCGAGCCTGCTGGTCGACCTCTCCTCGGCCGTCATCACCTCCGCGTACCTCGACTTCGGCAGCGAGCGCGACTACGTGCTGTGCGTGGAGACGCAGTTCCAGTTCGAGGCCGAAGCGGAGGCGCTGCGCGGCCACTTCCTCCTCGTGCCGGATCTCGCGTCGCTGCGCGCGATCCTGCAGGCGGTGCGGCTCACCTGACGGCGGGGGCGGCGATGCCGGGAACCGTGGCCTCGGATCGCGATCTCGCCGTGCTCCGGTCGTTCGTGCGCCGGATCGATGCCTCCGACGCCGGCGCGCACA
>DATJUT010000091.1 GCA_035502185.1 Gemmatimonadales bacterium | reverse complement strand
GTGGGCGGACCGGCCGTGCCCGGCACGCGGGTCGCGGAGCCGGTGACGACGGCCGCGACCCAGCTCATGGACGCGGAGCACGCGCTCAAGGCGCACCGGGCCAAGCCCGCCGCGCCGACCGCGGCGCGGCCCGCGGTGCCGACCCGCAAGTTCCCCCTGGTGCCGGTGCTCGGCGGCGTGGTCGGCGTCGGCGCGATCGCCGTGGTGGCCGTGATGACGATGCGGGGCGGGGGCCCGACCCAGCACGCCGCGCCGCCGGCCGACACGTCCAAGGCCGCGGCGCCGGCCCCGGCGCCCACGGGGACGCAGACGGCGGCGAACACCAGCGCGGCGAACCCGGCGCCCGCGAATCCGGGCAACGCGGGTGGCCGCCCGGCGCATGCCGGGACACCGACGGCGCCGCCGCGCGGCCAGCCGGGCGGCGCCGAACCCGCCAATCCGCCGTCGGGGGCGGTGGACATCGACGCCGTCAACCGCGACCTGAACACCGCGATGGATCAGGCGATGGGCGACAACCCGAGCGCCGGCCGCGCCACGGCCCAGCGGTACTACGAGGTCACCAGTCTACCCGACGCCGTGCGTGCGAAGGCCGCGGAGATCGTCGCGCAATCGTACGGGACGCAAGGGGACACCATCACCTACGCATCCTGGCACGCTCGAGCCGTGCGCCTCGACCCGAAGTGGAAGGCGCCGGGCCAATGACCGACCGACCCGTGAAGGTCCAGGTCTTCGGCCGAACCGACGTCGGCAAGGCCCGCGACCACAACGAGGACAGCTTCATCGTCGCCGACCTCACCACGCGCAAGGCCTCGCTGCAGCCCGACGTGCGCGAGCACGAGGTGGGCCGCCGCGGGACGCTGTTCATGGTGGCCGACGGCATGGGTGGGGCGGCCGCCGGCGAAGTGGCCAGCGAGATGGCCACCACGACCGTGTACAACCACATGGTCACCCAGTGGGGCCGCGACCAGGAGGTCACCGAGCAGCGCTTCGCGTACCGCCTCAAGGAAGCGGTCGAGCTCGCGAACCAGCAGATCCACGAGTACGCCTCCAGCCACCTCGAGGTCCGCGGGATGGGCACGACCACGACCGCGGCCGGCGTGTTCCAGGGCTCGCTCTACCTCACCCAGATCGGCGACAGCCGCGGGTACCTGATCCGGCAGAACCGCATCGCCCAGATCACCAAGGACCAGTCCTTGATGCAGCGGCTGGTGGACGCGGGCGAGCTCACCGAGGAGGAAGCGGCGGTGAGCGAGCGCCGCAACATCATCCTGCAGGCGCTCGGTCCCGATCCGCACGTGAAGGTGGACCTGACGCGCCAGGAGCTCCGCGCCGGCGACCTGCTGGTGATGTGCTCCGACGGGCTCTCCGGGCTGGTCAAGAAGGAGGAGATCCTGGGCATTGTGACCCAGGCTACGGACCTGGTGAGCGCCTGCAAGGAACTTATCGACCTGGCCAACGAGCGGGGCGGCCCGGACAACATCACGTGCATCGTGGCCAGGTTCGGCGGCGGCCTGCCGAACCCCGACGGCACGGAGCCGCTGGGCCACCAGGTCTACCCGCTGCTCGACACGGAATCGACGACGGAGCCGGTGCCGGTCTACCAGCCGGAGGACGTCGCCGGCCGCAAGACGGAGCCCACGAAGCGGAAGACGGACCCCGGCCGAAAGAAATGGTGGCTCTTCTAGCCCCCGCTCGCGGGGAGGCGCACGTCACGCATGAGATGTGAGCTGAGGATCATGTCGGGCGGGCGCGCAGGGCACCGCGAGTTCTTCGACAAGCCGTACCTCACGCTGGGCCGCGACCCGCAGTCGGATCTCGCCCTCGATCCCAACCAGGACCTCGACGCCTCCACCCGGCACGCGGCCGTGGTGTGGAGCGGCGACCATTTCGTGGTGCGGGACCTCGGCAGCCGCAACGGCACCTTCGTGAACGGGCGCCGGATCGACGGCGAGCGCGAGCTCAAGGCGGGCGACCGCGTGCGGCTCGGGCCGCAGGGCCCGGAGGTGGAGTTCCATCCCGTGGCCGACGGCGCCGAGCAGGTGGTGCCGGCGGTGCACGCGCCGGCCGCCGCGTCCCCGCCGCTCAAGACGACCGGCGGCGCCGCCGCGGCCGCGCCGCGGACGCCCCCCACGCCGTCCGCCACGTCGGTGTTGCGCGCCCAGGTGAATCAGCAGGCGGCGCGGTACCGCTGGGCCCTGGTCGTGCTGGCGTTCGTGGTGGTCGCGGCGGTCGGGGTGGTCCTGTGGCAGGGCCACACGGCGCAGCGGCAGTTCGCCACCATCGGGACCGTGGTGGACTCGCTGAGCCGGGAGCTCCGGACGCTCCGGGTCGCGCAGGCCCGGGCCGACTCCGAGGCGACGGCGCTGCGGGCCGAGCTGGCCACGGAGCGCGACCCGGCGCGGCTCGCGTCGCTGCAGCAGCAGTACGCGGCGGTCCAGCGGCGGCAGCAGAGCATCACCGTGGCGCAGAGCGTCAACTGGGCCGCGATCAACCGGGCCAACGCCCGCGCGGTCGCGATGCTGTACGTGAAGTTCCCCGACGACTCGAGCTTCACGGGGACCGGCTTCTCGGTGTCCGCGAGCGGCCTGCTGCTGACCAACAAGCACGTGGTGATCGACCACACGGGGCGAAGCCCGGTCATGATCGCCGTGCAGTTCGCGGGCTCCCGGGACGTGCTCCGCGCCGTCCTCGAGCGCGTGTCGCGCGACGCCGACATCGCCACGGTGCAGATCACCGACTCGGGGACCTTCCCCGCGGTGCGGGGCCTCAAGCCGGACAGCGCGGCGGCCAGCGTCGGCGACCCCATCGCGCTCCTGGGCTTCCCGCTCGGGCTGGACGCGCCGATGGGCGGCACCGCCGAGCACCCGATCGTGCAGCCGACGCTGGCCCCCGGCACGATCGGCAAGATCCTGCCCGACTCGCTGCTCCAGCTCGACGCGTACAGCGGCACGGGGGCGAGCGGCAGTCCCATCCTCGACCGCCAGGGCCTGGTGATCGGCATCGAGTTCGGCGGCCTCAAGGAGTCCGGCGGCCGGATCGTCCTCGGCCTTCCCATCAAGCGAGCCGCCCCCCTCCTGTCGTCCTCCTCCACGCGGGAGTAGTCCTCATGCGTCTCCGCCGTGCGTTCGCGCTCCTCGGCGCGGTGACGGCCACCGTGTTCACGGCCTGCAAGGAGCCGGCGTTCGCGCCCCGCTGGGACGCGGACATGTACGTGCCGCTGAGCACCCACAACATCCACCTGACGCCCGGCGTGATCGCCGCCGGCCTCCAGGCGCCGGACAGCTTCCCGGTGCAGCAGCAGGAGGTGAGCGGCGTGCTGGGGGACGTGCTGAAGAACGTCACCGATTCGACCCGCTGCAGCACCGGCCCCGGGCTGTCGTGCGACCTGGTGACGCTCACGGCCACCAAGACCACGGCCGTCGCGGTCACGGACACGCTGTTCATCTCCGATTCCAGCGTCGCGACCGCACCGCGGTTCGGGATGGTGCCCTTCGCGGTCAGCATGTCGGCCGCGGATCAGACCAAGACCTTCACGGACACGCTGGCGAGCGCCACGGTCGCGATGCTGAAGAACGCGGGCGAGGAGGGCCGGCCGCTGTACATCGTGCTGCGCGGGCAGGTGAGCAACCCGAGCGCGAGCCCCGTCACGGTGACCGTCGCCGACTCGATCGCCCTGTCCCTGTCGGTGACCATCCGGGTCGCCGTCTCCCACAAGTAGGAGGACCGCCATGAAGCGCTTCTCGCTCGTCCTGGCCGGCCTCCTCGTGCCGGCGCTGATGCAGGCGCAGCTCTCCGACCCGTCGACCCGCGCGCTCGGCATGGGTGGGGCCTACACCTCGAGCGCGCGCGGCTACGAAGCCGTCGCCTGGAACCCCGCGATGCTGGCGGCCGTGGGACACTCGAGCTTCAGCATCGACCTGCCGCACCTGAACCTGGAGTTCGGCAGCAACGCCTACGGCCTGTCCGACGTCCGCAAGTACGCGAACACCTACCTCAGCGACACGGACAAGCAGACGCTGCTGGACAAGATCAAGGACTCGACGCTGTCCATCCGCGCACTCATCGGCGTGGCGCCGTTCGGATTCTCCGTCGGCCCGTTCGCGCTGCTGGTGAGCACCGCCGGCCAGATGAACCTCGGCGTCGGGAAGGACGCCGTGCGGCTCGCGCTGTTCGGCAACGCGCCGCGGCCGGGCGAGTCCAACGTGTTCACCGCCCAGGGCTCCAACGGCCGCGCCTGGGCCGCCTCGACCATCGCGGGGAGCTTCGCCTGGCCGTTCCAGATCCCGCTCGGCCACCTCGCGGTCGGCGCGACCTACAAGTACGTCATCGGCCACCTGATCGGCAGCGCCACCGACCTCGGCACCCAGGTCAACTCCGGCGCCAACTTCTCGGCCACCGAGGCCGGCCAGGCGATCTACACCAACTACGCCTCGAACTGCGGGACCTTCAGCCCCTTCCAGAGCGGGATGTGCGGCGGCCGGGCCGGCAGCGGCTACGGCGTCGACCTCGGGGGGACGCTGCAGCTGGCCGGCCGCGGCATCACGCTCTCGGCGGTGCTGGTCAACGTGATCGGCAAGATGACCTGGGACGCGGACCGGCTGTACTACAGCCGCACCCTGCGCCACGACTCGTTGACGGCGGCGGGCGACTTCGTGACGCTGCAGGATTCGTCGCTCACGCTGAAGGACGCGGCGGCGATCGGGGGCGACGCCACGGCCGCCAAGCTGCGCAGCGACCTCCTGGCCAACGGGGACTTCTCCCGCCTGGCGCGGGCCGGCATCGCGCTGCGCGACGGCGACCTCACGCTGGCGGCCGACGCGCAGGTCCGGCTGAAGCAGGGCCTGGATCTGCAGCCGAGCCAGCTGCTCTCGGCGGGGGCGGAGTACCGCGTGCTGGGCGTGCTGCCGCTGCGGGCGGGCCTGGCGTCGGACTTCGCCGGGGCCACGATGATCGCGGGAGGCATCGGGCTCCAGGTGGTGGGGATCAACCTCGACCTTGCGGCGGCCGACATCTTCGGATCGACGCGCCCGGGGGTGCGGGTGGGGGTCGGGTTGGGGTTGATATTCTGAACACGGTGAGAGGTGAGGGGTGAGAGGTGAGGAGGCCAGGTGAGAAGTGAGAAGCGCAGGTGAGAGGTGAGAGGCCAGGTGAGAAGTCAGTGGTCGAAAGGCGTGAGAGGCTCGCATCCTCTCACGCCTTTCACCTCTCACCTCTCACCTCTCACGCCCTTCCCCTCTCACCTCTCCCGTCTCACCTCTCA
>DATJUT010000090.1 GCA_035502185.1 Gemmatimonadales bacterium | reverse complement strand
CGACCGAGCGGTTCTTCGACTACGTGCCGAAGGGAACTCGAAAAGACTGAACCGCGTGCGATGGAGGGCCGGCTACCCCTCTTCCCCGCACGCGCACAGCGCGTCCCGCATCTCCCCAGCCGACTGCCACCGCTCGTCGGGGTTCTTCGCCAGGGCCTTCGTGATCACCTTGGCGAGCCGTGCCGGCACGCGGGGACGGAGCCGGCGCACGTCGGGAACCGGGCTCTTCAGGTGCATCCCGAACACCACCCGGTCGTCGGCGTGCTCGTAGGGCGGCACGCCCGCGAGGCACTCGAAGATCACGCACCCCGCCGAGTAGAGGTCGCTCCGCGGATCGACGTCCTTGACCCCCGACACCTGCTCGGGACTCATGTACGCCGACGTGCCGAGCGTGAAGCCGGAACGGGTGAGCCGCTCGCGACTCAGCGCCGAATCCGCCACCGCCTTCGCGATCCCGAAGTCCATCAGCACCGCACCGGCGGGCGAGAGCTTGATGTTCTCCGGCTTCACGTCCCGGTGCACCACGCCGAGCCCGTGGGCGTACGCCAGCGCGTCGAGCAGCTCGCACGTGCCGCGCACGGTGTCCGCCACCGTGGCGCGGCGCACGCGCTCCAGCGCCTCGCGCAGCGTCTCGCCCTCGACGTAGGACATCACGTAGTAGACGAGCCAGTCGCGCTCGCCGTAGTCCAGGAGCCGGCAGATGCGCGGGTGCTCGATGTGCGACAGCAGGCTGATCTCCCGCAGGAACCGGTCGGCCGTGATGGACACGGTCAGCTCCGGGTGGAGCACCTTCAGGGCGACCGGCGTGCCCGCGCGGTCCCGGGCCAGGAAGATGCGCGCCGTGCCGCCGCGGGCGATCTCGCGCTCCACGGTGTAGCGGTCGCTCAGCGCCCGCTGCACCAGCAGTAGCATGTCGCGGCGACCGGGCGCCACGCGCGCGTCCGGACCGCCGGCCACCACTCCCGCCTCCACCACGCCGCCCGCTCCTTCCCCGACCGCCATGGGCCCACATCCAGCGTGACCCAGGTTACCATCGGCGCGTGAATGGAGCGTGAATGCCGGCCCCCCGGACGTGAACGCTAGGGCGCCGCGGGATCCGACTCGGCCGCCAGCGCCGCCGGGTCCTGCCGGTAGAACTTCCGCAGCTCCTCGTAGAGGTCCGGCAGGCTCCGAAGCAGCTCGGCCGGCCTGGTGAAGAACGCCTCCGTCGCCACCGCGAAGAACTCCGCCCGGTTGGTGGCGCCGTAGGGGTGCAGGGGCGTCTCCCCGCCCTCCAGCGCCGCCTCGACCTGCCGCTCGTACAGCGAGCGGAAGACGTAGCCCCAGGTCCGGTACGCCGACGGATGGTCCAGCAGCGGCTGGCCGTCCATCGCGCCGTTCTCCCCGTCGAGCACGTGGGCGAACTCGTGCAGCACCACGTTGTGCCCCTCGGCCGGGTTGAGCGAGCCCACCAGGCTGCTGTCCCACGAGAGCACCACGACGCCGCTCGTCCACGCCTCGCCCAGGGTGGGCCGCGGCTCCTCCTGGAGCGCGCCGTGGCGGGTCAGCTCGACCCGGCGGGGCTGGAAGACGCCCGGGTAGACCAGCACGCGCCGCAGCGTCGGGTAGCAGGGATAGTCGAGGTTCAGCAGCAGCAGGCACGCCTGCGCGGCGACCGTGACCCGGATCTCGTCGGTCAGCTCGAGCCCGACGCCTTCCATCGGCTTGTCGCGCAGGAACACCTGCGCCAGGCGGAGCAGCCGCTCGCGGTCGGCCTCCGCGAGCCGCGCGGCGAGCGGGACGTTGCGCGCGACGATGTCGCGCCACGCGGCCGGGATGGGCTCGCGGAGCAACCGCACCCGCGGCTGGCCCGGCAGGTGGCGCAGCAGCGGAGCCAGGCGCGGCAGCAAACGATAGGCGGTGGCCGCGACCAGCGCGCCCACCGCCCACGGAAGCACGATCCAGAAGAAGTCTACCAGCCGCTCGAGCGACACCTTTCAATCATAGCGCAGCAGGGAACAGCCTGGGGTTTGGGGATTGGAGGTTGGGGGCTGGGGCCCTACACCCGACACCCCAAACCCCAAACCCCGTCCTTACGGCTTCGGCACCGCCCGGCGCCCGCCGGAGCTGGACCCCGAGCTCGAGCTGCCCGACGACGGCTGCGACGAGCTGCCCGAGGAAGGCGGCGAGGAGCGCTCGGAGCCGCTGCTCGACGATTCGGAGCCCGAGCCGCGCGGGCGCACGGGCCGCGCCGTCCGCCCCGACGAGCCGGCCTGATACCCCTGGCCGATCACCATCCGGCCGTGCCGCGCCGTCTGGCCGCCGCCGCCCGAGACGACGATCACGCCGCCCGACGGGTAGAAGCCGTACCCGGACCAGTAGCCGTACGGCGAGTAGTAGCCGTAGGGCGAGTAGAAGTAGGGCGAGTAGTAACCCCAGCCGTACGGCGCGTAGCAGTCCCACGCCCAGGGCGTGTAACACCCGAACGGCGAGCCGTAGCCCATCGCGTACGGCGGCCGCTCGACGCCGCCCGGCTCGGGCGCGCGGCGCTGGCCGCGGTGGCTGGCCACGTCGATGGCGAACACGCGCGGGTACGACAGCGCCACCATCACGTCGATCACCCGTCCCGGCACGCCGTCGCCCTTGAGGTGCACCAGCGTCCGGCCGTCGAGCACGAACCCCTGCCCCTCCTCCACCAGCCACGCCTCGACGAGCGCCGGCGGCAGCGCGTGCGACGCCTCGACGACGTCGCTCACCTCGGCCGGCTCCGCCGCCGCGTCGCGCGCCGTGCTCACCGCCATCGCATTTCCCTGCAGCGCCCACGCCAGATCGCTGGGCACCGCCGCCGCCGCACTGGCCGGCCGATAGCGCAGCACCCGCACGCCCTCGGGCAGCCCGCGCGCCGCCGCGCCGCGCACGTCGAGCCAGTCGCCTTCCGGCGTGATGGCCATCACCTCGCTGGTCGTGCGCTTCAGGTCACCCGGACAGGTGTACTCCGCCGTGAGGAACACGCGCGCGCCGCCGGAAGCGAACCGGGCACTCTCCCAGCCCGCGCAACCTTCGCGCGCCACGTCGTGCCGCTCGCCGGTGGCCTCGATCCGCTCGCGCGTCACGAGCCTGCCGGCCGCGATGGCCGCGACGTCCACGCCGGCGCTGCCGGCGGCCGGGACGACGCACACCAGCGGCGCCGCGCTCGTGTCGCCCGCCGCCTTCACCGGCCCCGAGACCGGCTCCCAGCAGCCGAGCCACGCCTGCCAGCGCGGATCGGTCCCGGCCTGCTGCGCCCGGACGGGCGCGGCGGCCGCGAGCAGCAGGAGCAGGGCCAGTCCCGCGCCGGCCCCACGCCCCGGCAGCTCCACCACCCTCTGGCGCTGTGACTTCGTCATGGTCAGAACCTCACTCCCACGCCCGCCGTGAGCGACAGGCCCGAAAGATCCACCGCGTTCGGCCCGATGAAGTCGGCGCCGAGATGCGACCGGGCCCACGTGTACTGCGCCCGCGCGGTCACCACGTAGCGTGGCCCGAGCGCCACGTCCATCCCGGCGAAGGCATCGAGCGAGCCCGTCCAGGCCTCGGACGCGAACGCGTCGTTCACGACCGTGCTGTCCGAGTAGTTGACGAAATCGCCGTACTGCTGGAACCGGTACCACAGCAGCCCGCCGCCCGCGCCGACGAACGGCGCGAGCCGCGCGGGCACCCACGCGAAGCGCCCGATCGACTGGCCGGGCGCCGTGAGATACCACTTGACGTTCACCGTAAGCGGGACCCGCTCGAGGCTCGTGCTCTGGTTGATGGGCAGGCCGTCCGACCCCATCCAGTGCCGGTACTCCGACCCCGCCCGGGACCCGGCCCACCCGGCGCTCAGCACCAGCTCGGCACGCGGCGCCACCCGCACGGCGACGTCGGTGCCGATCGCGAACGCGCCGAAGCTGCTCCTGGTGAGCGTGAACGTGTCGGTCACGAACCGGAAGATCGGGCTGTCGGCCAGCGCGCGGTCGTAGCCGGCCCACAACCGGATGCTGCCGCCCGGACGGCGGAACAGGAAGCCGTCGCCGCTTCCCTGCGCCCGCGCGCCGGGCACCACCACCAGCGATGCGGCCACCACGAGGCAGCCGCCATACGTCGCGCGCCAACGAGGCGCTGACCGGATCATGGCGTTGATCCTCCCGCAATGCCGTACCCCACGCCGCAAACTATGTTGCGACGCCGGCACCGCCAGGAGGTCAGGAGCCTTCAAATGCCGACCGGGAGCCCGATGATTGCGCGCGGCGGTTCGACCGGCCACGGCGCGTGCGAAGGATGCGCTGCGTCCGTCCGGCCGCGGGGGCGTCAGGCGACGAGCGGGCTCAGCGTCCTCGTGACGTTGTGCGAGCGCTCGGCCACGACGTTCGCGACGAGGCTTCCGTCGGCGTCCACGCCGTTCTGCCACTGCAGGGGGATGAGGTTCGCCGGATCGTCGTCGCCCTGGACGTCCAGCCGCGCGATGGTCCAGCCGAACTCGGACTGCCGGTTGCCGAAATGGGCGCCCGCGATCCAGGCGCCGCAGGCGTCCTTGCGGAAGCGCCGCGGGTTCTCGCCGTACACCCGCCTGCCCTTCTCCCACACCAGGCTGATGGTCTCCTGGGACCAGGCCATGAGCCAACCTCCTCCGCGCGTTCGCGAGCCGTGACGCGCGAGCCGTTCCCGGCGCTAGGTCGGCGGCGCCGTCCGGGCCGGCCGGCTGAGCTGGGCCCGGAGCCAGAACCAGGCTTCGACTTCGGTCATGAACGCGCAGGCACGCCACCCGCGCAACTCGGCCAGCGTGCACAGCACGCGCGTTCCGCCGAACTGCGCGCCCGCCCTCGCCACCGCCGCCAGCGGCGGCACCGCGTCGTGAAAGCGCGTGCGCAGGCTCTCGACCAGGGTGCCGGCTTCCTCCGCGCTCGGGGCGAAGCCCTGTGAGCGGAAGTCCACCAGCAGCGCGCCGACGCTCTCCTCTTCGCCCGGCGGGACCGCGCGGCCCATCTCGGCGACCCAGTCGCCCAGCGACGCCAGATGGTCGCCGCCCAGCACGACCACGCGCGCGCCGCGTCGCGTCCGGACGTCGTGCGTCATGCGCCCACTACCACTACCACGCCCCGCGCTCCCGCGTCCCCGTGGGTGCGCGGCGGCATCCGAGAACCATGGACCGAGTATGCGGGAGGTTCGCGGCAGGCAAAAGTCTATAACATCTTATAGTCCATCTTGTTCGGGCCCCAACGCCGCAATTGTCGGGGAAAGGCCCGAGGGCTCGTGGGTGGCGGTGCCGGGCAGACTATGGGATCCCATAGTCTTTCGCGCCGGCCGGCGCGGGACCCAGACTACAGGATCCCTCAAACCACAGGAGAAGGCCGTGGCCCTGCCCCCGCGCAATCACCGCATCACCCTCGAGGACGCCGCTGCCCACACCCGGCGCCACCGGGAGGCCAAGCTCCACCAAGTCAATGCCGGCGCCTTCCACAAGGACCAGGTGGTCGAGCTGCTGAACCAGGCGGGCTGCGTCGGGCTCCGCGTGCACCTCGGCCGCAACGCGGACGGGAGCCCGACGGTCGTCCTGACCGGGATCGACCAGGCCGACAGCGACCTCGCGAAGGGCGTGATGCTCGAGCAGTGGTTCCCCTGCCCGCCGTTCTGCGGCGCGCAGAACGCTCTCAACGCCTAGGCCGTGAAAGAGCCCGCCGTGCTGGTTCTCGCCGTCGTAGCCGAGGCGATCCCGCTGGTCGCGGCGGGCGTCCTCCGGAGGGGCGGGCGCGGCGGGCGCGGCTGGGTGCTGGCCTGGTGCGCCGTCCTGACGGCGGGCAACGTCACGCAGCTGTGGCTGGGCACGCGCGGCCTCAACAACTTGTGGGTGTCGTACGTCGTGAACCCGCTCGGCACCGCGCTCGTCCTGTGGGCGATGTCGTGCTGGCTCACCAAGGAGATGCCGCGCCTCACGATGCGGCTGATGATCGTGCCGTTCCTCCTGGTGTGGACCGTGCTCGCCCTGGCCTTCGACCGGGCCTCGACGTTCAGCCGCGCGGAGGAGCCGCTGGCCAACCTCGTGGCTCTGGGCGCCGCCGCGTACACGCTGGTCGCGCGCAGCCGCGAGTCGGGCGCCGACCTGCTGCGCCAGGACTGGTTCTGGGTGAGCGCCGGCATGGCGCTGTACTTCGGCACGCTGAGCACCAGGAGCCCGCTGAGCGCGCTGCTGGTGAGCAGCGACCCGGCGCTGATGATCCGGGCCTACGAGGTGGCCGCGGTGATCTGCATCGCGGCGCTCCTGGCCATCACCCGCGGGGTGACGTGTCCGACCAGCAGCTGACCGTCTGGTCGCTGTTCCTGGCGGCCGTGCTGAGCGTCGCCATCGTGGTGGCGGCGCTGGTGCTGGCGCTGGTGATATCGCAGCGCCGCCGGCTCGCGCTGGAGCGGGCGCACGCGCGCCGGATGCTCGTGGCGCAGGAGGAAGAGCGCTCGCGGGTGGCCCGCGAGCTGCACGACGACGCGCTGCAGCGCCTGGCGGTGATCCGCCACGAGCTGGACCAGGTGGCCGTGCTCGCGGGGCCCGAGGCGGTGCACCGCATCGGGGGCGTGTCGGGGGAGCTGGAGGACCTCGCGACGGTGCTCCGCACCGCGGCGCACCAGCTCCACCCGTCCGTGGTGGAGAAGGCCGGACTGGTGCGCGCCCTCGGCGCCATGGCCGACGAGTTCGGGCGCACGGCGGGCCTCGAGGTGCGGCTCGCGCTCCCGCCGCCGGACCTCGCGGTGCCGGCGACGGTGGGCGTGGCCGCGTACCGGATCGCGCAGGAGGCGCTGCGCAACGTGGTCCGGCACGCCGGCGTCGCGCAGGCCGACCTGTCGCTCGAGCTGAAGGACGGGACGCTGACGCTCCGGATCGCCGACGCGGGCAAGGGCTTCGCCGCCGGGCGGTCGCGGGCCGAGGACGGCCTGGGGCTGATCGCGATGCGGCAGCGCACGGTCGCGATCGGCGGACAGCTGACGGTGGCCGCGGCGCCGGCCGGCGGCACGGTCGTCACCGCGACGCTGCCCAGCCGGGCGAGCGCGTGAGCGACCGGCCGCGGCTGGTGATCGCCGACGATCACCGCGTGGTCGTGCAGGGGCTGCAGCAGCTCCTGGGCGGGCGGTTCGAGATCGTCGGCGTGGCCTACGCCGGCGACGAGCTGCTGAAGCTGCTGGAGCGGACGCCGTCGGACGTGCTCCTGCTCGACCTGTCCCTGCCCGGGCGCAACGGCCTGGACATCCTGCCCGAGATCGGAGCGCTGCAGCCCGATCTCAAGGTGCTGGTGCTCACGATGCATGCGGACCGGGTGCTGGCCGAGGCGTCCATCGCCGCCGGCGCGCTCGGCTTCGTGCCCAAGGACGCGGGGATGGACGAGCTGGAGCTGGCCCTGCAGCAGGTGCTCGCCGGCCGGCGCTACGTCTCCAGCCGCGTCCCGAAGTCGAGCCACCGGGTCGCGCTCGACGCGACGCACGCGAGTTTGGCCCGGCTCACCGAGCGCCAGCAGACCATCCTCAAGCTGCTCGGCCAGGGCCTCAGCTCGGCGGAGATCGGCGACCGGCTCGGGCTGAGCGAGAACACGATCACCTTCCACCGGCGCCGCATCCGCGCGATCCTGGGGCTGGCCTCGGAGTGGGAGCTGATGCGCCAGGCGATCCTGGTGCACCTCGCGACGGACGGCGACGACTCCGCGGAGCGGTCGTAGGATACGGTGCTGCCGGCGCCGGGCGGCGCCGTTACCAGGTGTGGCTGCCTCCCCCGAAGACGGCCGGAGGATCGGTCAACACGACCGGCGGCTCGCCGAGCAGCGGCGCGTCGATCGGAGCGGGCGGGCGGCTCCGTGGCGCGAGTGGCACCGGCGCGGGCGCGTGATCGGTCTCGTCCTGCGCCGCGTCGTCCTGCCGATCGGGGGCATCGCCGGGGCTCATGGCTGCTAGTCTGCGACGCGGCAGGCGGAGAGTAAAGACTATGACATCCCATAGTCGGATGATCGTGAGGCAACTCGCGACGCCGCTTGGGCCTATGGTCGCCGTCGCCGGCGAGCGCGGGCTGTGCCTGCTGGAGTTCGCGCGGGGAACGCGACCGGCGGTGCGGATCCGGCACCCGCACGAGCGGGACGGAGTGCCGCTCGTCCGCGGCACCAACGCGCACCTCGACCTGCTGGCCAGGGAGCTGCGGGCGTACTTCGCCGGACGCCTCCGGAAGTTCCACGTGCGGCTGGCGCCCGAGGGGACCCCGTTCCAGCTGGCCGTGTGGCGGCGGGTGCGCGCGATCCGCTACGGACGGGTGTCCACCTACGGCCGGGTGGCGCGGGAGCTGCGCCGGCCGGGGGCGCAGCGCGCGGTCGGGCGCGCCAACGGGGACAATCCGCTGTCGATCGTGATCCCCTGCCACCGCCTCGTGGGCGCCGACGGTGCGCTGCGCGGCTACGGCGGCGGGCTGTGGAGGAAGCGGCGGCTGCTGGAGCTGGAGGGGGCGATCGCGACGGCGTCCCGGGAGCGAGGCGCGCGAGCGCGCCGGAGCAGGAGCGCCTGACCGGCGGCTACGGGCCCGGGGCCGCTCCCATCACGCGCAGCAGCTCGTCCGACCACAGCGGGAGCCGCTCGCCGCCGGCGCCGTTCAGCTCGGCGGCCGCGCGGTCGTACGTGACGAGCAGCGAGCGCGGGTCGAGCATGCACGCGATCAGTCTCGCGCGGCCGAACCGCCGCTCGATCACCACCGCCATCTTCCAGCCCACCGTGTACCAGGGGCCCTGCACGCCGAAGAACTGGCCGGCCACCCGCTGACGGTCCTCCGGCGTCGCGAGCCTGCCCTGCGCCACGTCGAGGAAGAAGCGCTCCAGGATCGGCAGGTCGCGGCCGACGTTGGCGACGTCGCGGTCCCAGCGGGCGCGGTCCTCGGGAGGGCTGTCCGCGTGGGGATGGACGTCGGGCCCGCCCGCGGCTGCGAGCATCGCGAAGCCCTCGCCGAACGCGCCCATCCACTCGGCGGCCGCGCGCGCCTGCGGCGGCAGCGCCGCGATGGCCGAATCGAACCGCGCCGCGACGCTGGCGTAGCCGATGTGGTGCAGCTCGTGCGCGACGGTGTTCTCGAACTGGGCCTGGGTCTCGGCCGGATTCAGGTAGAGGAAGATCGCCGGGTTCGTGGTCGGCTCGAACACGAAGCTGTTGGTCTTCGGCTTGATGACGGGGTAGACCTTCGCGCGGATCGTGGCGTCGGCCGGCAGGTACGCGAAGGCGCGGGCGGCGGCCGCGGCGAGGTCGGCCCGCTTCCAGTCGTCGAGGGTCTGCCGCAGCTCCGTCGTCCGCCCGGCCAGGGAATCGGAGAGCACGAACCGCTGGAAGTCCGAGTCGGCGAAGGCCCGGCCCATCGAGGCTTCGCGGGCCTTGAGCCTCGCGTACGGCTCGGCCTGGAACAGCCGCCGCCAGTCGTCCGCGCCCACGCCCTGGTGCGCCGCCCGCTTGGCGAGAATGGAGAGGACGGCTTCCGCCTCGCTGGTGTCGAACTCCAGCCGGAGCCGGCCGTCCGGCACCTGGCCCGCACGGCCGGGCGACGGCCACGCCGCGAGCGAGAGGGCGGCGGCCAGCGCGGCGATCAGCCGCACGGCTGGCGGCGCGACGCGGCCCCCGCCTCGACCGCCCCCTCGCATCTCAGGGGCGCAGCCGCTTGGTGCCGTCGATGTCACGATGCCGCCGGACCGGCGCGCTGCGCGGGGCGGTGGCGCACACCGCGCGGCCGCACAGGGCGCGGTCGACCGCCGGACCGACGCTCGCCGCGATGCGCATGCCCATCCGTGCCAGCCGCGGCGCCGCCTTGCTCGCCATGCGCTCGCTCATCTGCTGCAGCCGCGCGAGGCGGGGCGCGATCTTCACCGTGACCTCGTGCCCCAGGCGGCCAGTGGCGCGCGCGATCTCGGTGGAAGCGGCCGCGAGCGCCTCGACGTCCACCACGCCCGCGACCTCCACTCCCAGCGACGCCGCGCTGTCGGCCAGCGCGCCCACGTCGCCCCAGTCGTCGGGCGCGGCGGACTCCGCGTCGCCGTCCGCGGGCTCGCCGGTTTCGTCGGACGCGATCCACACCGGCCGGAAGCTCCAGACCGTCCGGCCGTGCTCGTCCACGATCCGCACGGTGTCGGCCTCGCTCACCGGCACCTCCTCGTCCTCGTCCACGTTCCGGCCGTTGACGGTGAGGTGCTGGTCGTCCGTCACCTCGATGGCGAGCCCCCCGCGCCGGATGCCGAGCCGGCCCTGGCCCGTGATGCTGGGCGCGAAGCCGGCGCGGAAGGTCAGCAGGCGGCCGTCCCGGATCGTCGCCCACGTGTGGTGATCGCCGGCGGGCACACCGCCTCCCGCGTGGCGCCCCGCGGTGGCGAGCGCGGCCGCACCTGAACCACCCTCGTCGCACGGCGGCCGGACGCCCGGGGCCGCGAACGCGACCGAGGAGAGCGCGAGTGCCGCGACCGGGACGGCGAGCCGGAAGCCGCGCGCGGCGCGCGGCTCGACGCCGTCCAGGAGCCGCTGCACGCGTGTGACCAGCTGCGAGCGGTTTTCGGCCATCCCCGACACCGGCACCGCCCTCCGCGGGGCCTGGAGCCAGGTCGCCACTTCGGCCAGGCACCTGGCCAGCGTGAGGCCGCCGCCGGTCTGCCGCACCGCCCAATCGTCGCACAGGTATTCGGCGGCTTCCTGGACGCGACGCCGCGCCATCCGGTTCAGCGGCTGCACGAACAGCAGGTTCTCGAGCACGACCCCGAGGGCCAGCCACGTCGGGTCGCGGCGCACCAGGTGACCCAGCTCGTGCGCGAGCACCGCACGCTGCTCCGCCGGCGCGAGGGAAGTCAGCACCCGCTCGGGGAGACAGATCTCCGCGCCGCCCATCGCGACCGGGCCCGTCAGCTCCGCCGACACCGCGAGCCGCACCCGGCGCCGGACGCCCGCCGACGTGCGGAGCGAGTCGAGCATCTCCACCAGCTCGCCGTCACGCAGCTCTCGCCGGTCGCCGAGGCGGCGGCAGAAGCGGACGCGACGGAGACCGAGCCTGGCGAGGGACCCCGCGGCGCCGAGCAGCCAGACGCCGAGGAGGATGAGAGGCCAGGCCACGCCGGGCGTTCGGGATTGGGGGTTGGGGCCTGGGGTCGCCGGCACGGACGCCGAGACCGGGGCGCGGAACGAGCCGGGGCCGGCGTCCCCGGTGGAGGGTGCAAGGGCGTAAGGTGCGGCGGGCGACGACCCCTGCACCGCAGCGCGGCGATCGGCCTGCGATGCGGAGGCGATCGGCGCCGAGGCCGCCGGGCTCGCGGAGACCGCCGCCTGCGCCTGCGCCGCCGAGCCGCCCGGCAGCCAGAAGCGCCGCCCGGGCCCGTCGAAGGGGAACGCAGTCTGCACGGTGGCGGTCACCAGCCCGCCCACCAGGCACACCTTCCACAGCGTGTCGTGCGCGAGCGCCGACCGGACGGTGCGCGTGGCCGAGAGCAGCCAGGCTCCGCCCAGCAGGATCGTGCTGTGCAGCAGATAAGTCAGCAGCCACGCGACGGCCAGGAGCGCGAGCGCCATTCTAGCGGCCTCCCTTCCGTTCCCGTTCCTCGATGAGCCGCTTGACGCGGGCCAGATCGCCGGGCTCGATCTCGCGGGCGCTGACCAGGTGGCTCACGAGGGCCGCGACGTCCCCCTCGAACAGCCGGTCGGCGAGCGCCGAGACCATCGAGCGGCGCACCTCCTCCTCTGATACGAGGGGACGGTACACGTAGTGTCGGCCGGCCGCCCGGTGGGCCACGAGCCCGGCCTTCTCCAGGCGCGTGAGGACCGTGGCGACGGTCGTGAGCGCCAGGCCGCGCTCCGCCTCCAGGGCCTCGCGCACCTCGGCCACCGACGCCCTGGTCTTCTGCCACAGCGCGCGCATCACGGCGAGCTGCAGCTCGCTCAGCTCGAGGTCCGGGGTCATGGAATAGTATACTACAGTTGTAGTAGAAAGTTGCAAGGGGGGGGCGCGGCGTCGAGGCTCGGGATGCGCCCAGGCGCAGCTAAGGCATCAGCTCGTACTCGAACACATACGGCTCGGGCGTCGCCGACTTGTTGGTTGGGACGACGTAGAGCCGCCGCGCGATCGGGTTCATCACGATCGTCCACGGGTAGCCCATCAACGGATTCGCCCGGCTATCCAGGCCGGCTGTGACCGATGCCGGAGGCCGCAGCGAGGCGACCGACTGCAGCGTGCCCCGGTCCAGCACATCGAGAACCGGGCCGTCCCGCCAGCCGGCCGCGTACAGGAACGGCCGGAGCGGATCCGCGGCCAACCCCGCCGTCGGGCTGGCACGGATGTAAAGGGTATCGGGGGAGCGGATCGCGCGTGCCAGGATCGAGCCGGTCGTCGCGTCCACCGCCAGGAGCACCTCCGCGTAGAGCGAGTCCACGCCGGAGACGTACAGCGTGTCCCCCGCCTCGGTGAACGTCGCAGGGCCGCTCGCGCAGGGGATGTTCGCGATGCGGTACGCCACGGCGCCGGCGGCGTCGTAGACGGGGAGGCCGGTTACGGTCCCGCACAACGTGAAGGTCGGCACGACGCGGTCCCCGCGCGGCGACACCACCGCGCCGAACGCTTCAAACCCGTTCGGGGCGGTCTGGCTGAACGTGACGGAGTCCGTTCGTGCGTAGACGACCAGTCCCGCATGCCCATTGCTGACGAGCCACTTGCCGCGGCTCAGGTGCACGCCGACTTCGGCTGCCGTCAACGGGCTGGTATCGGGAGGCGCGGCGGCAGGCGAGATCGGAACCGCCAGCACCCGTCCGTAGCCGGCGCCCCCGGGGCAGGACGTCAGCGCCGTCACGAGGCCCGGCACCGTCGCCGACGGCACCGGCGCGAATGAGCCGTAGTCGGTGGTGTGGCAAAACAGCCCCGTGTCCGGAGCGAGCGGCGCCGACACGGTGAGGCTCGCCAGGTTCAGCAGCACCAGCCTGCCGTCCTGAATCGCGAGCGCCGTGGGATTGCCGGCGTCGGGCCACGGGTACAATTGGGCATTCACTTCCAGGGGCGGACCGGGCCGCACCGACGCAAAGCCGTGCACGCTTACCAGCACGTTCGCGTGACCGCCGGCCCGGAGCCGCACGACAAGGCTGATGGCGCCGTCGGTGTCCGGAAGCTGCACCAGCACCGAGTCGACCCCACGCCTCTGCACGACCAGCGTGTCGTTCCCCACGGTGACGACCGGGACCGAGTCGGGCCCGGTGAACGACCTCGAGCCCAACAGGACAATGCCTCCGGACCAGGCGTCGGCGGCCGCAGTGACGGTCGGGGCCACCCTCGTGATCTTGTCCGTGGAGCAGCCAACGAGCAGCAGGCCGACGAGTCCGGCGGCGGCGTACCTGGCGTCCAGATCCACCTCCCGAGCGTCCGGCGCCCAAGGTAGCGCGGGGGCGTCAGGCCAGCGTCATTCAACGATCCCTCGGCGTGCCGGCGGCTTCACGACCCGGACACGAAGGGTCGAGACTCCGGGCGCCGCGCCGCGATGCTCTCCACCCTACCGCTTCACCACCACCGTCACCCCGTCCCGGAGCGGGATCACCGCGGCGAACGCCCGCCGGTCCGCCGCGTAGGCGAGGCGATTCAGCTTCTGCACCGCCGCGGTGGCCGGGTCGCGCCGCGCGCTGGCGCGTCCCCGCGTCACCCGCCCTTTCCATAGAGTGTTGTCCACGACCAGGAGCCCGCCCGGCCTCAGCCGCCGCATCGCCGCGCGGTAGGCCTCCGGGTAGCCCGGCTTGTCCACGTCGCAGAAGACGACGTCGAACCGCCCCTTCACCCGGGCCATCGACTCGAGCGCGTCGCCCACCAGGATCTCGACCCGGTCCAGCACGCCGCCGCGCCTCAGGTACGCCCGCGCGTCGCGGGCGTTCGCCGGACTGGCGTCGGTGTACCACACCGTGCCGCGCGGGCCCACCGCCCGCGCCCACCACATCGTCGAGTAGCCGATCGCCGAGCCCAGCTCCATCACGCGCCTGGCGCCGGACACGAGCGCCAGCAGGTAGAACAGCCGCCCCACCACCGGCCCGACGATGGGGATGCCCTCGCGCCGCGCGTGCGCCTCCATCTCCCGCATCACCCGGTCGCGCGGCGGGATCAGCGCGGCGAGGTAACGCTCGACGTGCGGATGCACGATGGCCAGGTCCCGCGCCGCCATCAGTCGTCCTCCTCGAACGGCTCGAGATACACGTCGTCGCCGGCCAGCGTGCCGAAGCCGAGGTGCGCGCCCGCGGGCAGGAGCAGCGCGTGCTGGCCGTCGTCGAGCGCGAAGCCGGCGACCACCGACTCCGGCACGACCGGGTCGTCCACCGCGTGCACGACGAGCAGCGGATCGGGCGGGGCGCCGCACGGCGCGCCGGCCGCGAGCCGCGCCGGGATGGTGGCGAGCGGCGGCGGCGGGAGGCCGGCGCCGTGGAACGCCCGCTTGTGGACCTGCGAGTAGTGGAACCGCGGCATCGGGTGGCGCGCCAGGTTTTCGGCCGTGGCCCACAGGTCGAGCGCGCCCGAGAACGTGGCGATGCGCGCAAAGGTGCCCGGGGGCGCGGCGAGGGCGGCGGCGGCTCCGGCCGACAGCGCCAGCACGTCCGGGCGCTCGGCCAGCTGCCCGGCGATCGCGGCCAGCTCGAGCCCGATGCGGTGGAGCGAAGGCACCTCGCCGGCGGTGAGGGCGAGCGTGCCCGCCGCCAGCCGGTCCTCCACCAGCACCACGGCACGCCCGCGGCGGGACGCGATCTCGGCGACGTCGGCGAACAGCCCCTCGTCGAGCGACGCGTACATCCCCGGCAGGATCACCAGCGGCCGGCCCGCGCCCTCGGCGGCCGCCACGCGTCGCGGCGTTCCGTCCGCGTGCAGCGCCCGGACCGTGAACGCCGCGGACAGCGGGCGGGCGCGGAAGTCGGTCCGCGTGGTGAGCAGCAGCCCGCGGTCCATCGGCGACCACCAGTGCGGCCTCGCGGCGAGCCGCGCCTCGACGCGGCCCGCGGCCCGCACGGCCCAGTCGGTCCGACTCACGTCCATTTCCGAATCACTTCACCTCTTGTTCGGCGGAGTGCCGCGTGCGGTGTTCGTCGCCCGGGCGGCGAGTGCCCGTCCACGATCTAACCACGGACGACCCATGAGGCGCAAGGACGAACGCGGCCACTGGTGGACCGACGGGGGCGTCGAGCGCGCGGTGATCCGCATCGTGCGCGGGCTCTCGCCGGGCTGGGCGCGCCGGAAGATCGGCCGCAAGACGCGACTCCACGCGGACCTGGGCTGGGACGAGTGGTACGTGCTGCGCGCGGCGAAGCCGATCCGGAACGTCGTGCACGTCGTGGTGGACGACCGCGCGCTGCTCGACCTCCGGACCGTCGGCGACCTCGTGGGCTCCGTGTGGAGCCGGATGGCCGTCCGGTGAGCGCGCGCGTCGCGCTCGCCGCGGCCGCCGTCCTGGCGCTGGCGGCCTCGCGTGCCGCGGCGCAGGCCGCGGACAGCACGCGCCGGCCGCCGGCCGCGGACACCACGCGCCAGCCGGCGGCTCCCGACACCGCGGCCAAGCCGCAGGCGCCGGAGGGCACGCCCCGCTGGGAGCTGCTGATCGGCCACTCGTACTCGTCGGCGCGGTCGCTCACGCAGCCGGCGACTTTGGTGCTGGAGCAGGAGCGCGGCGCGCCGCTCTACAGCGTGCTCGACGCCGGGGCGCTGGTGCGGACATCGCTCCAGCCGCGCGCGTGGCTCGAGCTGGGGGCGCGGGCGCGGGCCGGCTCGGCCCGCCCTCCGACCCAGCGCGCCTACGGCGCGATGACGCGGCTGTTCGCCGATCTCGACCCGATCCTGGTGGCCGCCGGCTACGAGTACCTCGCCGACGGCCACTTCGTCGTGAGCCAGTCCGCCGCCACCCTCGAGCTGACGCCCCTGGGCGGCGCGCCGGGACTCGGCACGTGGGTGAGCCCGGCTCTGCACTTCCGCTGGCGCCCCTGGCTCGGCCTGTCGTGGGGCGCCGGCGCCCGTCCCTACGGCCGGCTCGCGGCCGAGGTCGTGGCGGGCCGGGTCGAGGCGGGCCTCGAGGCCACCGGCTGGCTGGTGGAGGGCGACGGGGTCGGGTTGGTGCAGGGCGACCTGTCGCTCCAGCTCGTGGGCGGCCTGTTCCTGACGGCGAGCGGCGAGGCGGGCCGCGCGCCACCGACCTTCGAGGCCGGTGGACGCTTCGGCGTCGGGCTCGGGTACCGGCTGGCTTCGACCTTCTGACGCTGGCCCGCGCCGGGCCGGCTGGCCCGCGCGCGCTCCCGGCGTGAGGGCGCGCCGGCCCGATCCTACCCCGTCTACGCGCCTCTGTCGAAGAAGGGGCTCTTCCCCGTGATGCTCACCGGGATCCCCAGCGCCTGGCGCACCTCGCCGCCGAGCAGCTTCAGCTCGAGCGCCGCGTAGCCGATCGAGTACATCACCCGGCAGTCGGCCCGGAGCTGGCTCGCCGTGGCCGCCGCGGAGCACGCCGCGATGCCGAGGTCCACCGAGTTGAAGGCGCACACCCCGCCCGCGGCCCGGAGCCCGTCGCAGCTGCCGTGGCCGCAGAACCCGCAGTCGAGGCCCGCCGGGTCGGGCGCGACGCCGATCACCAGCACGGCGGGCGCGGCCGCGATCGAGCGCGCGTCGCGCGCGAGCCCCGGCCGGTTCTCGCGCCGGGCGATCTCCTGCATCGTCGCGCACAGCCGCTCCCGCGACGCCGGGTCGTCCACCGCGACCACCCGGACGTTGTCGATGCCGCGCGTCTTGGGCGCGGTGCGCGCCGCCACGGCCATCAGGCCCGCGATGTGCGCGGCGGCGTCCGCCTCCAGCTGCCTGCTGTCCCGCATGGTGCTCCCCCGGCGATGTGATCCGGCGCCCGTACGCCCTGCAAACCGCGGGCCGGGGGGCGGCGAGCGGCCGCCGCGGGACGGCCACCGCGGCGGCGGCGACGTGTGTGACCGAGGGCGGGACGAGGTCGCCCTGCCAACCAAGCGGCCGGGGCCTGCATCTCAATTGGATATGGGCCAGCGGACCGGCGTGGCGCGCTAATGCTCCAGCATGATCAGGCGCGCGTCGTCCTGGGCGATGGCGCGCATGAACGCGACCAGGTCGGCGACCCGGTCCGGCGGCTCGACGCCCCGCGCCCCCTCGACGCGGCGCTCGACCCTGAGCAGCCGCCCCTCCTGCACGTAGCTGGAGCGGTACCGCCCGTACACGCTGGTGGCGGTGACGCCGGCCGGGAGCTGCGCGCGCCAGCCGGGCGGCAGGGTGATGCGGTAGTCCTCGGCGTAGACCGCGGGCCCGATCACCGCCGCCACCGCGATCGGGTAGCGGCGCGGCACGTGGGACTCGACGTCGGAGACCAGCTCCGAGGTGAAGACCGGGCGCAGCGGAAGCCGGAGGATGCTGCCCGAGCCCGCCGGGCTCGCCGCCTTCCCGCTGCGGATCGCGACCGAGACGCGGGGCGTGGCGCCGAGGTCGCGGCCGTCGAACAGCTGCAGGCTGTCGCCCGCCGAGCCCTCGAAGGTCCCGTTGGCGAGGTCGCGTGCGAACTCGTCGCGCTGGCGCGCGTTGACGCCGTGACTCAGGGCGCGCCGCAGGCCCTCCTCCATCCGCCCGGTCAGCGTGGTCGTCATCCGGCCCGAGAAGGTGCCGTCGGGCGACAGCTCGCCCACCAGCGAGTCGGTGGTGCGGTTGGCCGCGGCCGAGTCGAGCGGCAGGGTCACGGCCTCGCCGCGCCCGTCGGGATGCACGACCAGGGCGAACTCGCCGTACTCGGACTCGGGCAGCTGGCCGACCGGGATCTCGTCGGCCGTCAGGTCCACGAACAGGTAGCCGCCGGGACGCTCGACCGCGCCGGACGAGACGCGGCCGCTCACGGAATCGTTCGTCGCGCCGCCCGCACGAACTCGCCCGGAGTCGAGTGCCACCGCGGCGGACGAGACGCGGCCGCTCGCGGAATCGTCCGTCGCGCCGCCCGCACGAAACCGCCCGGAGTCGAGTGCCACCGCGGCGATCATGTGGTCGAACGCCTGGGTGGTGGGCAGGGTGGAGTCGATCCCGCCCGAGGCCGCCAGCAGGACCGGGTAGGCGCGGAAGCCCATCCGCTGCGCGAGCGCGATGAACAGCGTCGCTTTGTCCTTGCAGTCGCCGTACATCGTCTCCAGCGTCGCGGCCGGGAGGCGGGGCTGATAGCCCGCGAGGCCGAGCGCGACGGAGACGTAGCGGAAGTCCTGCGCCACCCAGCGGTGCGCCGCCTTGAGCGAGTCCAGCGCCGTCGCCGCGCCCTTCACGGCGTCGGCGAGCCGTGCCTCGAGCGCCGGCGTCACGGCGAACCGGTCCTTCACCAGGCCGGCATACCACCGCGCCACGTCGCTCCAGGCGAGCGGCGAGCCCACCGCCAGGTGCACCCGCACGCTGTCGGAGTCGGCGGCGAACGGCTCGCGCGCCGGCGGCTTGGGCACGTCCTGCGCGTCCCACTCGTACACCCGGCGGCCGTGCGCGAGCGTGGTGCGCCGCGCGAAGCGGACGTTGTGCTCCCGGATGCGCGGCGTCAGCGCGGCCGGCACGTCCACGATCAGCCGCGAGCGCCGCGTCGGCCGGCCGGTGGTGACGCTCCAGCTGGTGAAGAAGTCGCCCGGCATCACGGGCTCGCGCGTCTCGACCGTGTAGCTGTAGTCCACCAGCAGGCCGGGGGCGAGGCCGCCCAGGGTCGCGCGGTGCACCTTGGTGTCGGAGTACACCGGGTACTCGAGCGCCGCCGGCACGTCGCTCTCCTGCTCGTGGGTGGGCCGCTCGCTCACCACCGTGCCGTCGGGCCTGAGGACGCGCGCCCAGTTGACCGTCAGCTTCTCGCGCAGGCCGGAGTAGGAGAAGCTCAGCTCGCCCCACGCCTCGACGCCGTCCTGGTCGAGGATCTGCACCACCTGCCGGTAGGTGCGCGTCCCGCGGCCGTCGGCCTCGAAGCGCACCACGCCGTCGTCGAGCAGGTAGACGTAGGACTCGTCGGGGTAGTCGGCCGGACTCACCGCGAGCCGGTAGATCGAGTCGCTCGCGACCGAGGGATCGCCCGCGGGCGTCGTGACCGGGGCCTGCGCGCGGGCGACCGCGGCGGCGAGGGTCCCGAGCAGCAGGACCGTGAACGTGCGCTGGGGCATGAGCCTGCAAGATGGCTGGCGCGATGCTCCCGGGCAACCGATAGTTCCTAGCCAAGTGCCGTACTGTCCCGAGTGCTCCTCGTCCGTCCCCCACGGGGTCGAGACCTGCCCGACCTGCGGCGCCTCGCTGGTGCCCACGCCGACGGGCGGCGGGGCCTCGCAGCCCGCGGCGCGGGCGCCGGTCAACACCGAGGAGGTCGCGGACGACCTCGGCCTCGCGCTGGGCGAGGGCTACCAGTACCTGCGCCTGGTGGGCGTGGGCGGGATGGGCGCCGTGTTCCTGTTCCGCGAGGTGGCCCTCAAGCGGCTGGTGGCCGTGAAGGTCCTCGCGCCGGACCTCGCCGCCGATGCGGGCGCCCGCGCGCGCTTCACCCGCGAGGCCCGCTCGGCCGCCGCGCTCTCGCACCCCAACGTGGTGCGGGTGTACGCGGTGGGCGAGACCGACGGGCTCCACCTGCCGTACATCGTGATGCAGTACGTCGAGGGCCCGTCGCTGGCGCAGTGGATGGAGGAGCACCGGCGCGCGAGCGAGCGCGACGGGCGGCGGATCGTCGGCGAGGTGGCCGCGGGCCTCGCGGCGGCGCACGCGCGCGGCTTCCTGCACCGCGACGTCAAGCCGGCCAACGTGCTGCTCGAGGCGGAGACCGGGCGCGCCTACGTGGCCGACTTCGGCGTGAGTGCCGCGCTGGCCAAGACCTCGCCCGAGGCCACCGGCAGCCTCACCGCCACCGGCCACGTGGTGGGCACGCCGATCTACATGAGCCCGGAGCAGGCGGCGGGCGAGCCGCTCACCGACAAGAGCGACGTCTACAGCCTCGGCGTGATGGCGTACGAGCTGCTGGTGGGCGAGCTGCCGTTCAAGGCGACGACGGCGATGGGCTGGGCCGCGGCGCACATGCGCGACACGCCCACCCCGGTCTCGCGGCGGCGCGCCGACCTGTCGCCCGAGGTGAGCCGCCTGGTGGACCGCTGCGTGGCCAAGCACCCGATGGACCGGCCCACGGCGGGCGACGTCGAGCGGGGGATGATGCCCACGCTCGCCTCCGAGATCGAGTGGCCGCCGCCCGGGATGCACTGGCTGCACGGCCGCTCGCGGGTGCTGAGCCGGCTCGCGCTGGCCACCTTCGCCGGCGCGGTGCTCACGCTGAGCGCGCTCACCTTCACGCCCCAGGTGCTGCAGGCGCACGCCAACTGGCTGTGGACGTTCCAGAACCCGTCGAGCCGCGACCCGGTCGCGGTCTCCCTGTTCCTGTGGCAGACCCAGCTGATCCTCGGCGTGAGCGTGCTGGGGCTCAGCCTGCTGGCGTTCCTCGTCCTCGGCACCGGCGCCGCGCGGCGGCTGGTGCGGCTCCGCGGCGCCGGCTGGCGCTGGAGCACGCTGGCGGACATCGCGGCCGACCACGACCGCCGCAGCGGCCTGGTGCTGAGCGGCGCGCGCGAGTTCGCCTCGCTGGAGCCCTCGCGGCGGCGCGGCATCCTGATGGCGCGGCGCTGGCGCTCCGCCGCGCTCCTCGGGTCGGTGCTGTGGACGCTCGTCGCCGTCGGCGTGTGGGGCGTGCTGCTGCTGGCGGGCTCGCTCCAGGCGCTGCCGGTCGTGCCGGTCGTGGGCCTCGGGCTGTGGCTCACCGCGCTCGGGCCCCCGCTGCTCGGCGTCGCCATCGTCGCCACGGCGTGGCTGCGGGAGCGGCGGCTCCTCGGCCCGCTGGCCCGCACGCGCCGCGGCCGGCTGGGGCGGGACACCGATGCGGCCGACTGGTACGCGACCCTGCCGAGCGTCGGCCGGCCGGCGGGCCCCGCCGCGCACGGGCTGCGGCGCTGGGCCTGGAGCGGCCAGCTCCTGGCCGCGCTGCTCGCGCTGGTGGTGATGGTCGCGATCGGCGAGGCGGTGGCGGCCAGCGTCACGGCCGTGCTCGCGACCCAGCACCTCGGCCCCAGGACCGCGGCGCTGGTGAACTACCAGAAGGACATCCTCACCGACGACCCCATCGAGGCGGCGCGGCCCGCCTGGGCGTCGCTGCTGCCCCGGCCCGACGCGGCCGCCGACAGCGCGGTGCGCGGCTGGATCCGCGCGCTGGCCGACGCGGGCCGGCCCTCGCAGCCGGCGCTGCCGCCGTACCAGCCTCGGCCCTCCTCGCTGCTGCACGGCTCCTCGGCGCTGCTCGACGCGTTCCGTGCCGCGGGCCGCGACTCGCTGGCGCCCGGGCTGCGGGATACGCTCGCGCTGCTCGCGGCGCAGCCGCGCACCCAGCTGTTCCGCCGCGTGGCGCACGCGTCGCTCGCGTCCGCGCCGATGGGCGGCCCCAACAGCCCGTTCGCGGCGACCGGCGACTCGGCCGACCCGCGGCCGAGCGTGATCCCCCTGCAGGAGGCGGCGATCGCCAACACGGCGGGCGCGATCCTGGCGGTGGCGCGCCGCGACCTCGCGGGCGCCGTGGCGCGGATCGGCGAGACCGCGGCGGTCGCGGAGCAGCTGCTCAAGGCGCCCGACGTGCGGGCCAACGCGCTCGGGGTGAGGATGCTGCGCGACCTGGTGGTGGAGCCGCTGATCGTGGTGCAGCGGCTGAGGGGGGGGACGCGCGGGCTGGACGCCGAGGTGCTGCGCGACGCCTCGCAGCGGCTCGACGAGCCGGCGCCGGACGTGGCCGGCGCGGCCGGCCTCACCGTGAACCCGCGCGACAACATCCAGTTCACGGCCGCGGTCCAGAACCCGCACATCCCGCCGGGCTACCGGATGGAATACCTGGTCGAGGGATGGGCGGGCCTGTGCGCCAACCCGTGGGAGGTGCTGACCGGACCGAGCGCGGCGCGCAAGCAGGCGATGCTGGCGGCGGCGGACGTGATGACCGACGTGCCGCACGCGCGCGCCCTGGTGGCCTACGGCGCGGGATTCTGGGAGCTGGGCGCCAACCAGCTGACGGCCTCGGGCCTGCGCCACAGCCTGGTGGAGCGCGGACCGTGGGGCGTGCTGCAGAGGATCCGGATGTGCTCGAGCACGCTGTATTGAACTGAGCTGTTACGGGATGGCGGTGGACTCTCCGACCGCGTAACCACTCGCAACCCGGCGTCTCGCAACTCCGGGGCACGCCCGCCCCGGACAGCGCGTCGTGGCGGCTTGCCCGGTCAGGAGGTGGGCGGCGCCTGCGCAGCGGGCCGGCGGCCCGCCACCGCCGCCACGAACCGCGCCAGCTTCGCCTCGTCGAGCTTCCCGTCCGTCCGCACCCCGCTGCACACGTCCACGCCGAACGGCGCCACGGCCTCGATCGCGGCCGCCACGTTGCCGGGCGTGAGGCCGCCCGCGAGCCACACCGGCACGTCCACGCCCTCGCGGATGCTGCGGCTCACGGCCCAGTCGTGGGTGCGGCCGGTGCCGCCCAGCTCCCGCACGGCGGCGGTCGGGTCGCCGGAATCGAGCAGCAGCGCGTCCACGTGCTCGGCGGCGGCGAGCGCGGCGTGCAGCGCGTCCGGCCCGGTCACGTGGACCACCTGCACGATCCTCAGGGCCGGGTGCGCGGCCCGGAGCGCGGCGTAGCAGCCGGGCGCGGGCCGGTCCACGATCTGGACGACCTGGGGCCCGAGCCGCCGCACCTGGTCGCCGATGGCGGCGGCCTCGCGCGCGCTGGTGAGCAGGAACGACGAGACGCCGGGCGGCACGGCGCGCGCCAGCCGCGCGATGAGGGGCTCGGGGACGGGGCCGGGCCCGCTGGGCATCGCGGACACGAGGCCGACGGCGTCGGCGCCGTGGCGCACGGCCAGGGCCAGCTCGTCGAGCGACTGGATGCAGCAGATCTTGATGCGGGTCCTGCCGATGGTTGCCACGCGCCGTTCCTGTTCCCCGGTCCCCAGCACCGAGTTCCGAGAGCTCAGTGGAGTTGCCAGACGGCAAGTCGCGACTGGTTGCCAGCTGCCAGTGCGAAGTCTGCAGACCAGTGGGCAGTACTGACAACTGGACTGCCCTCTGACGGCTTCTGACTGGGAACCACTGGCAACTTGCCGTCTGGCGACTGCCCTGTGCCCCTGTGCTCCGCTTTCCTTCCCCCTCCGTGACGGGTATGGTACTTCGATGCCCTCCCACGACGAAACCACGGCCGTCTGGCTCGAGCACTGGCAGGACGAGGCCGACGCCGCCTTCCTGTACCGGCTGCTCGCCGAGGCCGAGGCCGACGCGGGCCGCGCGGACGTGTACCGGCGCCTCGCGGCGGTCGAGGACCGGCACGCGGCGCTGTGGCGCAAGCACCTCTCCGAGGCGGGCATCGAGTGCGGCACGCCCCGGCCGTCGCGCCGCGCGCGGCTGCTGGCGTGGACGGCGCGCCGCTTCGGGCCGGGCGTGCTGACCAACCTGCTCCTCAGGGAAGAGGGGCGCGAGGTCAAGGGCTACATGGAGATGTACCGCCGGACCGACACCGGCGCCGCGAAGGACACCGCGCTCCTCCTGGCGAAGGAGTCGGCCGAGCACGCCGAGACGCTGGGCGGGCTGGCGGGCAAGAGCGGCGAGCCGTGGCACCAGATGGAGTCGGGCGGGTTCCTCCGCAACGTGGTGTACGGCTTCAACGACGGGCTCACGGCCAACTTCGGCCTGGTGGCGGGCGTGATCGGCGCGAGCGTCACCCCGCACGTGGTGCTGCTCTCCGGCGTGGCGGGGATGGTGGCCGACGCGCTGTCCATGGGCTCCTCCGGGTACCTGGCGGCGAAGAGCGAGCAGGAGGTGTACGAGCACGAGATCGCGATGGAGGCCGAGGAGATCCGGCTGATGCCGGAGGTCGAGGCCGAGGAGCTGGCGCTGGTCTACGAGGCCAAGGGCGTGCCGAGGGACGAGGCGCGGCGGATGGCCGGCGAGCTGATGAAGGACCCCGCGCGCGCGCTGGCGGAGAAGGTGCGCGAGGAGCTGGGCATCGGCGAGCGCCGGGCCACGCCGCTCCAGGAGGGCTGGGTCACGGGCACCGCGACGGCGGTGGGCGCCCTGATCCCGGTGGCGCCGTTCTTCCTGCTGCACGGCGCGGCCGCCGTCTGGACCGCGTTCGCGATCGCGATGGCGTCGCACTTCGCGGTGGGCGCGGCGCGCAGCGTGTTCACCGGCCGCGGGGTCTTCCGGAGCGGGATCGACATGTTCGTCGTCGGCCTGGGCGTGGCCGCCGTGGGCTACCTCGTGGGCGCCCTCATCGCGCGCGTCCTGTGACGAGGACCATGTGGATCGCTCTGGCGCTGCTGTGCGCCGCGGGGTTCCTCCTCATCGCGCGGCGGAAGAGCGAGACCCGCAGCTCGGACCAGCTTCGGGACGCCGGCTTCCGGGCGGGCGGCGAGGAAGAGCCGGGGAGCCTCGAGGACTCGATCGACTGGGACGAGCTGCGCAAGGCCGAGGACGAGATCCGGGACGTGGACCCGATGGCGAAGCCGGAGGACGGCTTCGAGGGCGACGACTGGGGCCCGGGCTCGGCGCGGCGGCCGCCGGTGGCGTGAGACGGGTCCGGCTCCCGCTTCATCTCGCTTCCAGCATCCCCACCGCCCCCTTCGTCGCGTCCGCGAACGCGTGGGTGACGAACGGGTAGGTCCCCGCCTCCGCCAGCCGGGTCTCGAAGATCAGTCCGCCGCCCACCGGCACGTCCGCCGTCTGCACGCCCTCCCACGCGTGGTCGGGCACCGCGTCCACGTACACGCGGGAGAAGATCGCGCCCACCACGTGGAACGCGGACACGCGGTTGGGGCCGGCATCCACCACGTACAGGCGGATCAGCTCGCCGACGCCCACGCGGATCGGATGATCGGCGTACTGGTGGGCCTGCCCGTTGAAGACGATGTAGTCGGGCGCGAGGCCCAGCAGCTTGTCCCAGTCCAGCTGCTGCGCGCGGGCGGTGTCGGCCGCCTTGCGGGTGTAGAACTCGCTCTGCACGAACACGAACTCGCGCGCCGGCGGCAGCGGCCTCGCCGGATCGACGATCAGCGCCCCGTACATGCCGTTGGCGATGTGCATGGCCACCGGCGCGGTGCCGCAGTGATAGAGGAAGGCGCCCGGCACCTTCGGCACCCAGGTGTAGTGGATGGAGTCGCCCGGCATCACGTTGACGTAGGCGCGGCTGGGCGCGATCTGCGCCGCGTGGAAGTCCATCGAGTGCGGCATCATGGCGCGGTTCACCAGGGTGAAGTCCACCGTGTCGCCCACCGTGGCGCGCACCACCGGCCCGGGGACCCGCCCCTCGAAGGTCCACGCGTCGTACGCGACGTCCGGCGCGATGACCACGCGGGCTTCCTTCACCTCGAACCGCACGCGGATGGTGCGGGCCGTCGCGGGCTCCGGCGCCCGCGGGTCCACCGGGGCCGGGGCCGCCGTGGTGCCGACCGGCGCCTCGCCGTGCGAGACGTCGGCGGGGGCCGCGGTCCACGGCTCCCGGCTGGCGGGGGCCTTCGCGGCCGGACGGGCGGTACACGCGGCGACGACGGCGAGCGCGGCGACGACGGGGACGGGACGCATGAGGGGCCTCGGGGGTCGGCGCCGGGGAACGGCGCCCGGTTCTCGGTGGCTCGGACGGACGGCGGCAAGCTAACGGGCGGGCGCGCCGGTTGTCGAGCGCCCGCCGCGGGGGCAACGCGTTAGGTTGAAGGGAGCGCCGCCGGCCCGGACGGCGCGGCTCCCGGGGAGGTGGTGGATGACGCGCACGCGGCGGACCTGCACGCTCCTCGCGCTCGCGGCGGTGGCCGGCTGCGCGACGATCCGCCAGCTCACCGCGCTCCGGCGGGTGGACTTCTCCATCGCCGGCGTCGAGGACGGCCGGCTCGCGGGCGTCGACCTGCGCCGCATCGCCTCCTACGACGACCTCGGCCCCCTGGACATCGGCCGCCTCGCGCTGGCCGTGACCCGCGGCGACGTCCCGCTCGATTTCCGGCTCATGATCCGGGCCGAGAACCCCGCCGACAACCACACGGCCGCCACGGTGGTGAAGCTCGCCTGGACGCTGCTGCTCGACGACAAGGAGACGATCCACGGCGTGCTGGACACCGCCGTGACGATGCCGCCCGGCGAGACCGCCACCATCCCGCTGCCGATGCGCGTCAACCTGCGCCAGTTCTTCGACGGTCCGGCGCGGAGCCTGGTGAACCTCGCCGCGTCGTTCGCCGGCCTGGGCGCGCATCCCACCCGGATCGCCGTCCGCGCCGTCCCGACCATCGACACGCCGCTCGGCCCGATCACCTACCCCGGGGCGATCACCATCGTGAGCCGCACGGTCGGAGGGTCGCCCTGACCCGGGTCGTGATCGTGGGTGGAGGCTTCGGCGGCCTGTACGCCGCCCGCGCGCTCGGCCGGGCCCCGCTGGACGTCACCGTCGTGGACCGCGCCAACCACCACGTCTTCCAGCCGCTGCTCTACCAGGTGGCCACGGCCAGCCTGTCGCCGAGCCAGATCGCGTATCCCATCCGCGGCGTGCTGCGCCACCAGGCGAACACGCGCGTCCTGCTGGCGGAGGCGACCGGCGTGGACGTCGCGGGGCGCCGCGTGCTGCTCGCCGACGGCGAGCTGCCGTACGACTTCCTGGTCCTCGCGCCCGGCGCGCGGCACTCGTACTTCGGCCATCCCGAGTGGGAGCCGCTCGCGCCGGGGCTCAAGACCATCGACGACGCGCTCGAGATCCGGGGCCGCGTCCTGCTGGCCTTCGAGCGCGCCGAGCGCGAGCGCGACCCGGAGCGCCGCCGCGCGCTGCTGACGTTCGTGGTGGTGGGGGGCGGGCCGACCGGCGTGGAGCTGGCGGGCGCGATCGGCGAGATCGCGTGCAAGGTGATGGCGCGCGACTTCCGCACCATCGACACCCGCGACACGCGGACCCTCCTGGTCGAGGCCGGCCCGCGCATCCTGCCGACGTTCCCGGCCGGGCTCTCGGCGAAGGCCGAGCGGTCGCTGGAGCGGCTGTGCGTGGAGGTCCGCACCGGCGAGGCCGTGACGCGGCTGGAGGAGGGCGCGGTGTGGCTGGGTGCCGACCGCATCGCGTGCGGGACGGTGCTGTGGGCCGCCGGGGTCGCGCCCTCGCCCCTCGCGCGCTCGCTGCGCGTGCCGCTCGACCGCGCGGGCCGCGTGGTGGTGAACGCGGACCTCACGATCCCGGGGCATCCGGAGGTGTTCGTGATCGGCGACCTGGCGGCCGCGAGCGACGCGCACGGCAGGCCGCTGCCCGGTCTCGCGCCGGTCGCCATCCAGCAGGGCGAGTACGCGGCGCGGGCCATCGTCGCCGCGGCGCGAGGCCGGACGGCGGCGCCGTTCCGCTACCACGACCGGGGCACGATGGCCACGATCGGGCGGGACGCGGCCGTGGTGGACCTGGGCCGGCTGCGGTTCTCGGGCTACCCGGCCTGGCTGGTGTGGTGCTTCATCCACATCCTGTGGCTGATCGGGTTCCGGAACCGGTTCCTGGTGATGATCGAGTGGGCGTGGGCGTACGTGAGGTTGGAGAGGTCGGCGCGGCTGATTACCGGAAGAAAGTGAGAGGCGAGCGGTGAGAGTCACCTCTCACCTCTCACGTCTCACCCAGGCGCTCCACCCCCTTGGCCGTCACCCGCGCCTGCACCAGCGGCAGCGCCGATGCCCGCCCCTCCCCAATCTCAATCGCCGCATCCAGCGCCCTGCGCCCCAGCTCGATCCCGTCCGCGTCCTTCGCGAAGATCGAGGCCAGCGGCTCGGAGGCGTGCACCGGCTGGCCGGGCCGCGCGGTGATGACGAAGCCCACCGTCGGATCCACCGCGTCCTCCACCTTGCGGCGGCCGCCGCCCATCTCCACCACCGCGCGGCCGATCGCGCGCGGCTCCACCCTCAGGATCGTGCCGGACTTCCGCGCGAAGTAGACCTCCACCGCCTCGGCCTGCGGCAGCAGCGACGGGTCGTCCACCACCGCCGGGTTGCCGCCCTGCGCCTCGATGACCCGCTGGAACGTCTCCGCCGCCTTCCCGCTCTTCAGGGCCTCCTCGAGCCGGCGGCGCGCCGCGGCGCGGTCCCGCTCGCCCGCCAGCACCAGCATCTCGACGCCCTCGGCCAGGGTGACCTCGTGCAGGTCCTCGGGGCCCTCGCCGCGGAGCCCCATGATCGCCTCCTCCGCCTCGAGCGCGTTGCCGCACGCGCGCCCCAGCGGCCGGTCCATCGCCGTCAGCAGCGCCACGGTCGGGCAGCCGCGGTCCTCGCCCAGCTCGATCATCGTCTTCGCCAGCGTGAGCGAGCGCTCGGCGTCGGTGATGAAGGCGCCGCTGCCCTGCTTCACGTCGAGCACCAGGCCGTGCAGGCCCTCTGCCAGCTTCTTGGACATGATGCTGGCCGCGATCAGGGGCACGCACTCGACCGTGGCGGTCACGTCGCGCAGCGCGTAGAGCTTCTTGTCCACCGGCGCGATCTCGGGCGTCTGGCCGATCATCGCGCAGCCGATCCGCTCCACCTGGGCGCGCGTCTGCTCGAGCGACAGGTCGGTGCGGAAGCCCGGGATGCTCTCCAGCTTGTCGAGCGTGCCGCCGGTGTGGCCGAGGCCGCGGCCGCTCATCATCGGCACCGCGACGCCGCACGCGGCGGCCAGCGGCGCGAGAATCAGCGACACCTTGTCGCCGACGCCGCCGGTGGAGTGCTTGTCCACCACCCGCCGGCCGAGCGCGGCGAAGTCGAGCCGGCTCCCGGAGGCCATCATCCCGTCCAGCAGGCCGGCCGTCTCCTCGCGCGCGAGACCCTTCAGGAAGCAGGCCATCAACAGCGCCGCGATCTGGTAGTCGGGCACCGCGCCGGCCTGGTAGGCCGTCAGCAGCTCGCGCCACTCGGCGGCGCTGAGGACGCCGCCGTCGCGCTTGCGCTCGATGAGGGCGGGGACGAACATTAGGCCACCTTTCCCGCATCGGAGAGCCGTCCATGCGTGCGATAGCGCTCCCCCCCACGCTCGCCGCCCTGCTCCTCGGCGCCGCCCTGCCGCTGGCCGCGCAGGACGTGGCCGCCCACCTCGCCGCGGGCGACACCGCCCGCTGCGCGCGCAGCTCGCCGGCGGCGCTGGCGCACTTCCGCGAGGCGCTCGCGCTCGACTCGCTCAACTACGAGGCGAACTGGAAGGCGTCGCGGGAGCTGACCGACATCGGCAAGCTGATGCCCGACGCCGAGCGCACGCAGCGCGACTCGGTCTACGCCGAGGCCCTGGCGCTGGCGCGGCGCGCGGTCCGGATCGACTCGCTGGGCGCCGACGGCCACTACATGGTCGCCGTGGCCGCGGGCCGGGTGGCGCTCACCAAGAGCGCCAAGGAGCGGGTGCGCTCGGCGCGCCTGGTGCGCGACGAGGCGCTGCGGGCCGTCGAGCTCGATCCCCGGCACGACGGCGCGCTGCACGTGCTCGGCCGCTGGAACGCGGAGATCATGCGCCTGCCGGGGATCACCAAGTTCTTCGCGCGGACCTTCCTCGGGGCTTCGATCTTCGGTGCGGCGTCGTGGGACAGCGCGACGATCTACTTCGACCGCGCGATCCAGCTCAACCCGCAGAACATCTACCATCACCTCGACCTCGCCGAGTCGCTGATCGACGACGACCACCAGGCCCAGGCGCGGCCGCACCTCCAGGAGGTGGCGCGCCTGCCGCTGGGCTGCGACGTGGGCGACCCGTCGTACAAGCAGCGCGCGGCCGAGCTGCTGCAGAAGATCACTCGGCGCTAGTCTCGTCGCGGAGGTGCCGCCGGTGCGCCCGCGCCCGGCGGACCCGCTCGCGCGCCTCGTCGTAGCGGTCGCGCGCGTCGCCGGTGATCTGGCGTGCCCGCCGCGCCAGGGTGCGCCGCGTCTCGGCGCCCGACTGCGGCGCGAGCAGCAGGGCCAGGCCGGCCCCCACCAGCGCTCCCAGGATGAGGCCCGCCGCGAACGTGCGGGCCTTGCCGTCTCCAGCTTCGCGGTTCATCGCCCTCTCCCGGCTGCGGGGACGAGAACGTAGCCCGCGCCGCGGCGCCCGGCAACTCGGCCGCGGGGCGTGCTAGGGCCGCGTGCCGCATCCGCCGCCGGTTCCCGGATCCGCCGGAGGACTACGTCGAGCCGGCCGGGCTGACACCACCGACCGGCGCCGCGCCGACGGGCGCGGCCCCGCCTAGAACCTGATCGCCACGCCGAGGCCCCGGCCGTCCGGCGCCGGCACGAGGGAGATCCGATCGCCGCCCAGCGGCACGCTCTCCCACTCGTCGGTGACGATCAGCACGCCGATGAGGCCGCCCAGCAGCCCGCCGGCCAGCGCGCCGGCGGCCCCCACCGCGGCGGGCGAAAAACAGATGAAGCCCGTGCAATCCGCGGCCGAAGCGGCGCTGACGGTCCCGAGGAGCAGCGCGCCCACCCCCGCGCCCGCGAGAAAGTGCCGGTGCGAGCCCACGGCCACGTCGAGGCTGCGCACCGAGTCGAGCGGCACCCCCACGCCGGCCGAGTCCGGGCGGAGACCGGCCCGGCGCCAGGCGCCCGGATAGTCCGGCTCGACGACGATTTCACCGGCGAGCACCGCGCGGACGGTGCCGGTCGCCGCCTTCAGTCCGGCGAACGGCGCGGTCACGCGCACGCGCGCCCCGGCCGCCAGCCGCGGCGGCGCCTGCGCGGGGAGCGGCGCCAGCCAGCCCAGGATGCCGAGGCCCGCGAGGGCCGCGATCGGAATGCGGCGTGTGCGTGTCATCGCTCGCTCCCTGGTGCACCGGTTCCGCGAGCCGGCTCGCGGCTCCGCGGTTGCGTCCAACTCGTAGCCGGCCCGGGTCAAGCGAACGTCAAGGCTGGAAGCCAATCACGAGGGGGAGTCTCGGTTTGTCGGCGGCACTGAGCCTGCGGACCCGGCGGCTGCGGGGCCGCCGGCGCCGCATGACGCCCGAGTGACGCCGCCGCTCTACGCTTTCTGCCGCCGTGCAGGTTCCCTCATCCGACCAGGAGTGTCGCGTGCGCTTCCACCCGTCGCTCGTCGTCGGCCTGCTGCTCGCGGCGCCGGCTCCCCTCCTCGGCCAGGGCGCGGTGCCCGCGCGCGACAGCGGCCTCGTGCCGGTGCTCGAGCACCGCTTCAGCGACTCGACCGACACCGTCGTCGTCGCGCTGCGGCGCGGCGTGGTGTACCTGGTCGAGGTGGCGGGGCCGGGCACGCCGTCCTTCCGGGACGCGCGGCGCGGCGACCAGTCGGCGTTCGTCCTCGCCGTCGCGAGCGGCGCGGACACGCTGGTCCGGCGCTTCCAGGTGCACCCGTATTGGGCCGGCGCGCACGCCGTCCGTCTCGCCGACCTGCCGGCGGGGACCGCCGCGACGCTGCGCCTCTACGGCGACACCCGGGAGACGCAGCGCATGGCGGCGCGGAGCCGGCGCCCGCCCGGGCTCGGCGTCCTGCCGGAGTTCGAGCCTCAGCGGTTCGAAGCGCCGGCCGAGCCCTTCGTCCGGATCGAGGCCGGCGCCCTGAACCCCGACGGCCTCTTCAACACCACGATGGCGTTCGGCGGCGCGGTCGGGCTCGCGACCGACCGGAACACGTTCCTGCTGAGGGCGGTCCGGCAGAGCCGAAACCGGAATTCCGGCCAGGACGTGAGCGACGCGCGGACCTTCGTGACGCTCGACTGGGAGCGGGCGTTCGGAGTGACCCGCTTCCAGGAGGGGCAGGTATTTGTCCGCGCGGGGGCGGGCGCGCTGTTCCGCAGCCCGTTCAAGTCCACGTGGACCGTGGATCTCGGGGCCGGATTGCGCTACCGGATCGTGCCGCGGCTGTTCATCGTCGGCGCGCTGGTCGACCAGCTGGCGTGGCTGCCCAGCGAGACGTCGGGACAGATCTGCGACCCCTTCTCGTGTTCCACGATCGGCATCCGCTCGGAGCTGCAGCACAACGTGGGCCTGCTCGTGGACCTGGAGCTCGGATTCCGGTAAACGCGCGGCTTCCCGGAGGCCGCGCGGCGAGGTAGCATCTCCGGCTGGTGGACGGCCCCACCCGAAGCGCGCGGCGCAGTACGAGAGCTGACGACCGTCCCACCTCTCATCACGGGAGCTTCCGATGCAGGTCACGACCACGTTCTCGATCGACGGCTACCGGATCCTCGAGTACAAGGGCCTGGTGCGCGGCATCGTCGTGCGCGCGCCCACCATCGGCCAGGGGATCATGGGCGGGCTGAAATCCATCGTGGGCGGTCAGATCGGCGCCTACACCGAGATGTGCGAGCAGACCCGCCAGCAGGCCTACGACCGGCTGGTCGAGCACGCCGGGGCCCTCGGGGCCAACGCGATCCTGGGGCTGCGCTACGAGTCGTCCGAGGTGGGCAGGCAGGCGTCGGCGACCGAAGTGCTGTGCTACGGGACCGCGGTCGTCGTGCAGCGCGTGGCCTGAGCCCGCGGAGCCGGGCGGCGCGGGCCGCCCCGCGGCGGGCCGGCTAGTTGCAGGTGATCAGGCCCTCCAGCGTCGCCGGCCCGACCGGCACCGCGTTCCCGTAGAAGACGTAGCACTGCCGCAGCGTCCAGGTGCTCGACGCGGACGCGGACCAGCCGCCGCCCGTCGCCTCGAGGATCTGCACGGTGGTCCCCGACGACGGGGCGTACATGGACAGCTGCGCCGGCGAGGGCGCGTACGCGGAGTAGTCGTCGAAGTACGCCTCCTCCGCCGTGGCCAGGTTCCTGAGGTCGGAGGTCATCGCCGCGACGGACGCCTTGTCCCGCGCGGCGGCCCACCGCGGAATCAGGACCGTCACGAGTATCCCGATGATCACGATGACCATCAGCAGCTCGATGAGCGTGAAGCCTCGGGAACTCTTCTTCAGCGGCCGACTCCGTGCAAAGTGGTCGCGCGGACACCCGTCACCCCGGCCCGGATCGACTCGCGGCGACCGCGTGTGCCGATAGTGGCCTAATGCAACGCAAGGATGACACCAGGCCGCCACGGCCGGTAACGGACGACGCCCTCCTCGTTGCAGCGACGCGAGTTACGCCATTTCGCATCCGGCGGACCCAGGTCGCCCGACCTGGCCCCGACGCGTGGCATTCTGCGTCTAGGCGACGGCAGAACGCAAGAAGCCGCGCGGTTGCCCCGGCGAGCGTGCCCGGGCCGGTCGGAAACCCTCCCGGACGACCGGGCGCCGAACTACCGGGGCAGCGGCTGGCGGTCCTTCGTCTGCCGCTGGCTCGTGGGCGCGCCGCCCGCGTCGGCCGTGGCGGCGCGGCGCCGGGCCGCGATGGCGCACGCGGCCGCGAGCACGAGGCACAATCCGGCGAACCAGTCGCCGGTGCGGCTGTAGAACGTGCCGCCCGGCGCGACGCGCACGGCGGCCGCGACCAGCACGTCGGGCGCCTCGTCCGACGCGCGCTCGGCGAGGATCCGCCCGCGGGCGTCGCTCACCGTCAGGCGCCCGTCCGACGCGGCGCGCGCCACCGCGTACCCGCCCTCGACGCCCCGCAGCACGGCCATCCGGCTGTGGAGCCAGCCGTCGGCCCCGAAGTCCCACGCCGGCACGAGCAGCAGCGCGACGCCGGCGCGCGCGTGGGCGAGGCCCAGCGGCACGAAGTCGAGGTCCTTGCAGATGGCGACGCCGGCGGTCAGGGCCGTGTCGGGCAGCAGGCCGGGCGTGGTGCCGCGGAAGTAGCCGTCCTCGAGGCCGGGCACCAGGTGGATCTTGTCGTACTCGAGCACGGTGCGGCCGTCGGGGCCGAACACGGTCGCGAGGTTGTGCGGCGGCGTCTCGCCGACGGCGTTGAGGCCGGCGACCAGCGTCAGGCGGTAGCGGCGCGCGACCGAGGCGAGCGCCACGCGGGCGCCGTAATCGTCCGGCGGCCGGACGGCGACGAGCTTCTCCGGCAGCACCACGTACTGCAGGCCCCGCGCGGCCAGCGCCGCGACGCGCCCCGCGTAGCCGCGCGCCACCCGGGCCGCATCGGCGCCGGTTTCGGCGAACGGGCGGTTCGCGGTGTCGCTGGCCGCCAGGCCGACGCGCACGATGGTGCTCGGCGCGGGCGCCGCGAGCCGCAGGTCGCCGAACACCAGGGTGGCCGCGACCGCGATGGCGGCGACCCCGAAGGCGGCCTCGCGCGAGTGGCGCGAGTCCCGCGCGCGCCACATCACGGCCAGCGCGGCCGTGCCGAGCGACACGACGAAGGTGATGCCCAGGATGCCGGTCACCGACGCGAGCTGGATGACCGCGAGCACATCGGCCTGCGTGTAGGCCAGGCTCCCGAACGTGCCGTTGGGCGAGACCTGCGCGACGAGGAACTCCTCGAGCACGACCAGCGCGGCGTAGGCGACGGCCGTGATCACGGGGCCGGTGCGCCGCGCGATGGCGCGCCAGCCGAGCGCCACCGCGGCCCAGGGTGCGGCCAGCGCGACCACCAGCACCGCCAGCATCGCGGGCGGCAGCACGCCCCAATAGGCCACCACGAAGCTCGCCGCGCCGATGGCGGGACCCGCGAAGGCGGCGAGCGCGGCGCGGGGCGCCGGCAGCTCCGGCAGCACGATCAGCAGCGGCACGGGCGCGAGCCACGCCAGCGGCCAGACGTGGTAGATGCCGCTCGAGGCATACCACATCCCGCCGCTGATGAGCACCGCGACCACCAGGTCCACGCCCGCCCCCGTCCTCGGTGACGGCCAATCTTAGGCGCTCCCGCTCCGGCGCGCGAGCCGGAGGGCGGGCGGACTCCGGCGCCTACCTTCTGAGGGCCGCCTTGGAGAGGAGGTAGTCGGGGATCGCTGCGTCGAATTCGACGGACCGCATGACGAACTCGGTGCCCCCGCCGTCCTTCAGCACGTCCCGGTACGTCGCGCGCATCGGCACCCAGCGGCCCTCGATCTCCCTCACGTCACTCAGCCGCATCGTCTTCAGGAGCCGCCCGCCCTTGGCGAACAGGTCCTCCCGCAGCGGGACGAACCGCTCGGCGTCCACCCACGCGCGCCGGGTCTGGTAGGCGAGCCCCTCCACTTTCGCGGTGAGCTGCACGACCCAGCAGCGCCGGCCGTCCACGTCCTCGGCGCCCGCGACCTCCGCCGCGTAGGAGCGCTCCAGCCGCGGGTCCTCCATCATGTCTTCGTACGAGAGATCGGAGCCCATCACCGACTGCCGCAGCATGCTGCCGGAGATCATGATCGTGCGGTCGGTGCCGGGGTCGTAGGTCCACAGCTGGTCGCCGAGCTTCAGCATCTTCGTGCCCCGCTCCCGCGCGGGCGC